>CAZQFZ010000083.1:0-11185 GCA_964592635.1 uncultured Rhizobium sp. | reverse complement strand
CACCTTATACTGTCTTCCTGCGATTTCTACTATTGCGTACATGACGAAAAAATGGGTTGCAAAGATAAGAATTATTTTGATTTTTCACAATCTACTATGAAAAAACAACACTTTTTTTCTGTTTAAACTATTGTGAGTGTTTTAATAGACAGTACAAAAATAGGCGAATAACCTATAATAAACACACATGATATTTGTAAATCATGAGAATCGTATTATTGTTTATGGTGCTTGGATGCCACAGCATTGTTTCAGCTCAAGAAGAAAAGCCCAAAGGATTTGATAAAAGCAGTACTGACGTGGTAACAGGAACTGACATTCGATTGCTCCCTGCGTCGAGAATTCTTATCGACCCTGTTGTGCCTACCGCGGAAAATCCAAAGATAAATTTATCGTTTTCAACTCCTGAGTTTGTGTGGAATACTACTAAATTTATTCAAACCGTTGAACCTGAGAAAATAAAAGAAAAATCTTCCGATTCCGTTTATTTGGCCAATTACCTTCGATTGGGTGGAGGAAATAATGCCCATGTAATTGGAGAATTATTCTTAGCCAACCGACCCAGCAACCAATGGGCGTATAATTTTGCTGCCAAGCATTTTCAGGCAAATCAATTAACGTTAGACCAAAAACTAGCGAACACACGTGTTGAAATGTCAGGTTCACGTTTTTTTCAAAATTCATCTATCACTACAGGGTTATTCTACAAGCGCGACTTCAATACCTTCTTTTCTCGTGACACAACCACAAACGAATCGATAAGTACTACAGGAGATATTGCACGCTCCGGAAAAATCGCATCGAATTTCGGAATGAACGTGGATTATCAATTGTTGGAATCCCGAAAAATTCCAGAAATAAAATGGACAAACTCGCTACAAATGTTCAGTACCAATTTGAAACACGAGGAATTAGAAGCCGAAAGCAAACTATCCTTTTTATCTAAAGCCAAAAAATTCTCACTTTTTGGGGATGCTCAGATCAATTATTTACAATTCAAACAGCCTACGAATTTGGAAAGAGCTGTTGCCGATAACCAGTTTTTTGTTTACGTTCGTCCTAGAGTGCAATTTTACCATAAGCCAACTTTACTCGATGTCAAATTGGGTTTTGATTTGAGCATGAACAGAAATACGTTCTTCGACACCGTGTTAACGCCTAGAATTAACCCATATTTGGCCATAGAAAAAGGCATTTCAGGACTTGAGATGAAGATTTACGGTGGAATTGATGGTGGTTTAAAAAAGCACAGCATACGTGAAATACACAATCAAATGCCTTTTTTTACGGATAGTTTAGTAATCAGAAATTCATTTGAGCAATTAAATGGATTCATCGGAATCAAAGGTAAAATTTCATCCAATTCATTATTTTACATGAATTTCGGTGGAAATGCGGTTGCTGATATGTTGATGTTTGCTTCTGCCGATGACACGGTAAAAACAAATAGTGACAGTTTAAACCCATTAAGACCTATTTATTCGGATGTAAATTCTGTTTATTTCAGAGCTGGTGCAGAATATGTGGTGGGTGAAACATTTAAAATTGGTGGACATTTGAAGTTCTGCAATTACACTCCTGCCACCCAAAATCAAGTTTGGCACCTTCCAGGACTAACCTACAATATTGAAGCGAGTTGGACACCCATTCAAGAACTAAAAATCAAAGCTGGAATCAATGGCGTTGGCAAAAGATATAATCAAGTTCTGGAAAACAATCGATTAAAAGTAAAAGATATTCCAGGTTACGCCGATGTATTTGTTCGTGCCGACTACAGTTTTTCAGGCAAGGGCAGAATTTGGATTCAAGGAACAAATCTTCTAAATAATAAATACCCTGTTTGGTTTGGTTATCCCGCATACGGAGTAACTATTGCAGCTGGAATTTCCATTGGATTGTTTTAATAAAACACTATATTTGTATGATGGCCCAAAATCAAATTTTAATATCTGTAACAGAACTTTTGAGCAAAAAACAATTTGTTCAAATTGAAAATTTGGGTAGCTTCTTCATGAAAGAAATGGATGCGCAATTTAATCCTTTCACTCATGAGGTAAAACCCCGTCATACACAAATCGTATTCAATTCTGAATTGGCGCAAAATGACGGAGTACTTGCACAATACTTAATGTCGCAATTTGGTTTATCATTCAAGGAGGCGAATGCGCTCATTTCAGATTGGGTTTCAACTACAAAATCTCGTTTAAAAGAAAAAAAGTACTTATCCTTTCATCCATTAGGTAACTTCTTTTATAACGAAACAACGGGTTTATTTTTCGTAGGTCGATCTCAAGCCAACCTACACCCCAACAATTTTGGGTTAAAACCCCTAATATGGGACCCAAAAATTCACCATAAATTAGATTCATCTCATTCCTCAGCATCGAAAGATTCATCTATAGAAACCTTGAAAATGGAAGAATCTCAAATTGAAGATGCGGAGTTGATTGATGTTACTCAAAATGAATTTGGCAATCAAGAATTAGATGCAAAAACCAAACACAGTTTAGTTTGGAATATTGCAGCTTCTTTCGCCGCGTTTGCCATAGGTTCAACTGTATTGTATTTCGGAGCTAGAACCTTATTTCATGGAAAAAATGAAAATCAAAACGCTACTTTCGCTCCTTCAACCGATTATAGCGCCGATTCTGAAACGAATTCGAATCATCAATCTTCAAGTCAACCCAGTGAACAAGATTTAGCAGAAAACCCATCCCCCGAAAAAATTAAATCCGATCAAAGTAATTCAACAATTAATCAGAATAAGGGCGAAGTTGAACTTACGAAATCTGATCGATCTGCAAATTCATTCAATACTACATCGAATAAAAATGGGAATTCAGCGATTCCAGATCTAAAAACAGCCTCAAAAGAAAATAACAATCGAACTAAATCGCGTTACATCATGGTGGGTGGTAGAGTAATTGAAATCAAATCGAAATTGACAGAAAAAAAGAATGGATCCGATGCCGATTCAATTTTGAGTTCTGATGAATATAGAGCTGAAATCGTTTCTCAAAAGGGGAATTATTATGTTGTAGGCGGTTCTTATTTGACAGAAAATGCCGCTAAAATTGAAATTAGAAAATGGAACAATTTAAAAAAAGAGGCCACCTATTTTCACGTTTCTGAGTCGAGCTTGATCAAAATTGTGTTAAAAAGATTCAAATCTCAAAAAGAGGCTACCGAATTCGCCGTTTCAATAAAAGATATTCCCGCACAATCAATTTCAGTACAAGAGTTGAAACTCATAAAATAAAACCTGTATGAGCCATTACGTAATCGAAGAAAACTTGACTACCTCCAGCAAAGAGCGCTCTTTGTCTGCTGTAATAAGTTTAATCATATCTATAATTATAGTTAGTTTATTGTATTTCATGAAAATCGTGGTGCCCAATCCACCATTCGATTTGAAAACAGGTGAATTACAATTGGATTTTGGAGCGGTAGAAGAAGTGTCATTTGGAAGACCTACTGACGGTGGGCCATCTGACGTTCCGCCAGCTAAAGGTGGAGGAGATGGCGCATCTGAGCCGCAATCAACAACAGCACCAACTCCATCGGGTGGATTGGGTCAAATTGTCAATACTACCGATGTAACTGCTGAAGAGACTTTGCCGCCAATTGACCCTCCTGCTTCTACTAAGCCTGCAAGTAATTCTCGTTTATCAAAACTTAATTTAAGTGGCCGTAAATCAGGTCCCGGCGGGCCGGGAAGTCCGAATGGGATTGAAGGTGGATCTGGTTCAACAGGTTTTGGTCCTGGGGGAAATAATGGAGGAATCACAGGCATGGGTGGTACGCGAGTAACCCAGAATCGTGGAAATGGACTATTTACTTCCAAGGGTTTTGCTAGCCATCAAATATTATCGGATGTTAGAAAGGTTAATGCTGAGGGTACTGGTACAATAGAAGCTCGAATTGAAGTAAACTGCAATGGTGTTGCAAGTATTAAGGCGATGATGCCTACCGGAAATTATACCGGAGGCTTAGCAAATGCTAGAGAAGTTATGAATTATTTCTTGTCTAAATCTCGATTTGAAAAAATCGGAGATAAATGTCCTGAAACAGGAACGATTACCCTGAATATTAAGAGCGAGGGAATTCAATAACACAATATCCATTTCATTGGGTTTTACAAAGCGCAATGAACTTCAATTAGATAAATTTCTGAGTTACACGTGAATTTTACTGAAACTGTAGAATACTTGTTTTCTCGATTACCGATGTTCCAAAACATTGGTAAGGCCGCATATAAAAAAGATTTAACTAATACTTTACTGTTGTTAGAAAAATTGGGCAATCCCCATAAAGAATTCCCATGGATTCACATTGCAGGAACTAATGGAAAAGGATCTACTTCTAGTATGATTAGTTCAATATTGTTAGAATCTGGTTACAAGGTAGGATTATACACTTCCCCCCATTTAAAAAGCTTTACCGAGCGAATTCGAGTGGATGGCTTGGAGATGGAAAAGGAATTTGTTATTGACTTCGTGTCTCGAATGAAACAGCACATTGAATCCATAGAACCTTCATTTTTTGAGATTACTGTAGCAATGTGTTTCGACTACTTTAGATATAAGAAAATTGATGTTGGGGTTATTGAGGTGGGTTTGGGTGGCCGTTTAGATAGCACCAATGTAATTGATCCAATATTGTCTGTAATCACATCCATTGGTTACGACCATATGGATTTATTAGGAGATACTTTAGAGAAAATTGCATTTGAAAAAGCGGGTATTATTAAACGTGATACACCCGTTGTGGTTAACTCTCATATTCCAAATGGTCCATTATCAGTAATTACAAATGAAGCTGTTTCCCGTTCTTCTCCTATCGTGTATGCCGTTGATTTAAGGCAATCAGCACATTTGAGCTTAAGAGATTTCATAGAATCGCAATCCTCTAACATTCATTTGGCGTATGAGATCAAATCGAAAAATTCTGAGAATAAATATCAAGATTACCCGAATTCTAAAGAATGGATGTTGGGGGATCTCTTAGAAATTCTCGAATTAAAAGGCAATTATCAAGAGTACAATTTATCGACAACATTACACGCGATCCGAGAATTACGTTCGATGAATTATACCATTTCCGCAGATACCGTAATTGAAGGACTAAAAAATATAACAAAAAACTCTGGTTTGCGCGGTCGATGGGAAAGAATCCGTACATCTCCTCTTGTTATTTGCGATACAGGACACAATGAAGATGGGGTTAAAAGTAATATAAGTCAATTACTTAATTTAACCCCATCAAATAAATTGCATATTATTTGGGGGATGGTAAAGGATAAAGATCGAAGTAAAATTCTTCAATTACTTCCTAAGGATTCTCAGTATTACCTGGTTAAACCACAGGTGATTCGCGGATTGGAAGCAGATCTATTATCATTGGAATTTCAATCTCTTGGATTTTCTAATGTCAACGTTCACGATGACATCCTAGATGCATATTCCAAAGCTCTTTCTGTTTGTGAACCTTCAGATACCATTTTTATTGGAGGAAGTACATTTACTGTAGCTGATTTTTTGATACAATCAGAATTATAAAATCGTATTGTTATACTAGCTAATTTTAAGTAATTTAATTGTTTTTCTTCTTTTTAGTGCAATTATTAACATAGTGATAAAATAAAAAAGGTCGCCTTTGAGACGACCTTTTTTATTTTATCACTAATCCTATTGAATTAGTCTTTATTGTTAGAATTATCGTAACAACGTTACAGTTCCGTCGTAAACATATTCCTTGTCTTCAAAAGATGTAATCACAACGTGATACACATATACTCCTTGCTGACAATCAATTCCACGGAAATCTTTACCATTCCAACCCTCATTTACATCGTTGGTTTCGAACAATTTCTCACCCCAACGGTTGAAAACGGTTAAGTTGAACGTTTTGAAATTAGTTGCAACTACATTGAATTTTTCATTTGTCTGAGGACCTTCTACGTTGGGTGTAAAGATATCTGGTATGAATACGATAATGTCAGGACCGATATACACTTTTCTCAAGAACGTATCTTTACAGCCCTTATCAGTAGTTGCAATCATTGAAATTTGGTACAACCCGGTATCTCTAGAGTATGCAAATCTAGGATTGGAACTCATAGCGGTATCGTTTGAATTTCCTGTTCCAAAATCCCAAACGTAGCTCAAGGTTGGATTGAAAGGATTCGATTCGACCTTGGTTTTGTTGATCATGGTGAATTTTGGTAATGCAACAGTTGTACTAAATGATGGATCCGTTTCGAAATAAGCGACTGGCAATGGATATGCTTCCACTATGTTTGGACCGTTAATAGTAGTGGCACATGATCCTCCATCAGGGGTATTATTAGTAACGGTTACTTTCACATCGTATCTACCTTGTTTTTTGTACATGATATTCGATGGAGTAGCAAATGTGCTGGAGTCACCATTTCCAAATACCCACAAGTAGCTCAACTGGGTAGAAGGAATTCCTTTGGTTTCAGTAACAGTCCAATTTGTTGCCAAAGGAATACAACCATTTACTGAAGTTAATGCATCCAATTGTGGATAAGGATGGATTACGATTAAAATGGAATCAGACGCTGGCGGACAAACATCATTTGCAAATGGCACGGTAGAAACTTTCAAAGTGGCTTTTTTATTGATTCCATCTTGTGTACCATGTGTATATACAATGTTTTCAGATGTTGGTTGATCTATGCTACCATCCGAACCGTTTGTAACCGTCCATTGCAATAACTTGTTATTGAAGTTACAAACGCTTTGAACTGGGAACGGTGAATTTTCACACTGCGGATATGGATTTACTGTGGTAATTTTTATCTCTGGTTTGGTTCTAACCATGATAACATAAATTTCAGTATCTGCACATCCATTGTTATCTGTGTACGCCAGTTTCAAGTTATAAGGACCTTCTAAAGCTGCTGTTTTAGTGGATTTAGGATCAAAATTAGAACCTGTTAAATTAACACCTTGCCAACTTGCAATACCTGAAGACGGTTTGGTTTGAGTTCTATTAATTCTAGTATTCAAATCCAATGGAGTTGAACCCTCACACAGAACCAAAGGCGGCAACAATACAGCATCAGGGGTATCATTTACATAAATGAAGAAACTATCTTGTTTTAAACAACCTGTTCCAATGTTTGAATAACGAATGTAATAAGTTCCAGGACCGATTGAAGGAGGGAATAAATGACCCAAAGGTAATTTAGTTCCAACCTTGCTGTGATTTCTATCATAATCTACCTCGATGATTTCGAATTTCCCTCCGTCTCCGTCCGCACCAGGATTACCATTCACTTTAACATTGTTATATAAATCTATGGTATCCCAGTTTACACACAATGGATTTGGCGAAATGACTTTCACTGTAGGCTCACCAACAATAGTAATTCTTGTTGTATCGCAACTTCTACATCCAGTTAATATATCCTCAATACACAAGCTGAATTTGTAAACACCCATATAGAAATCTTCTGTAGGATCACCAAATTTCAAACGGAAGTCTGGAGTACCCATAGGATTATTGTTTACTAATACATTGCTCGAATTTACACCTGCTGGAACCTGGGTTACTTTCCAATCAAATTTGATACCCGTTTTGGTCATAGGACGAATAACATTATTATCCATAGACACTTCTCCCAAATCTTGGCAATAAGTTCTCGTTCTCAGCTGCAAAATTGGGTTACCATTGATTCTCTGCACGGTAGAGTCGAAGTTTACGCAACCATTGGTATCTTTATAAGAGGCAAATACTTTAGTTTGGAAGTTTTTACCGTTTTGAAGATCATCATTTTTTAATTTAGTAGTCATGAAAAGGTGACGAGTTGCGGTGAAACTATCCACATAGATATCTTTCTTATACAATGCACCACTCCAAATTCGCACTCCGTTCATTTTACCCACATTCAACATACTGTTTAATTCAATGTCACCGTAATCATAGCATTGAGCTGGCAGCGGCTTTTTATCCCAACGCATTATAGGTAAAGTATTTACTTTTATAGCCATAGTATCCAAATCTTCACAGGTATAACCCTTTTGTGTTACTTTGGCATAAATTGAATAGTAGAAAATTTGTGCTTTCCCACCTGGAGCATTGCTATTTTTCGGATTTACGGTGTACTCATAGTTACTACCTAATGTTTTACCCTCGGTCAGACTCTTCCACTCGTAAGTAGCAGTTTCAAATACTGGACGATGTTGCGCTGTAATCTTAGTAGATTTTTCGTTACAAATTGTCTGATCTGCACCAGCAATTGCGGTCACCGTATCATTTACAAATAATTCAACGGTATCGTATTGAATACATTTGAATGTCTTTTCCTGAACGCGCACCCAATATTTCCCTTTTATGTTAGGATAAATTTTCTGGGTAGTATCACCATTGCTCCACAAGTACTTTACAGTATCTGCGTTTTCTGCGTCAAATAGTTGTTTTTCATACGTGCATATTCTTTTATCTGCTCCTAAGTTTACCTTAGGTAATGGCTTTAAATAAATGAGTGCAGTATCATAGAAAATACATCCATCACCATCGGTTACCCGAATTCTAATGGCGCTATCAGTAATGACTCTAGGCACCAACAATCCATTTAGCGTATCTCCAGAACGGTGAGTTTCTTTTGACAACAGCAGTTTACCCGCAACAGTATCCATTTCTAAACGAGTCCAATAGTATTTAAATGGTGATTTACCAAAAAGAATATTGGGTTTCAAGTTCATGCTGGTTCCAAAACAGGCAAAAGTATCTTTGGTTGCCAAAATAACTGTTGGTGGATCGGGAACCATAACGGTATCTCTGTATATGGTTGGGCAGTTAAATGTGTTATTGATTGTGTGTACAAAAATAAACTTACCCCCTTTATAGAAGGTCATGGTATCAGACTTCTTAGTAGAGAAAAATACTTCTTTTTTACCAAGACTGTCTCTCACACTCCACTGATAACTGGCATTACCTTGAAAATTCGCAGGAAGTATGGATGTCATTGCAAACCTACCGCATTTTAGAGTATCGTATTTTCTAGTGGCTTCAGCTCTAGGATTAACTTTAACTTTAAAGCTTCGAATAGAAATCATCGGAGGAGTACAGTGTTGGTCAGTGGCTCTAACTGTAAAGGAATAAGATACGTCCGACGCATCACCGCGTTTTGTTTGCCAACTGAATTCGTACTCTTTCTCACGTTTGGTTGGATCAACCACTGTAAAAGTTGCGCCTGGAATACCACCATTCCAAGTGGCGATTACCGTATCAGGTATCGTTTGGTTGGGAGTAAAGGTTTCGTCAGTGATTTTTATCTTTTTAGTAATTTTATCCCCTTCGCAGATCGTCCAAGAGAAGGGACCATTAATTACAGGTGGCTTATTATACCCACATTCATCGAGTACCCACATCTGCATATCCCTTCGGGTTCTACCTACAACAATCCACGCACCCGTAGCCGAGTCTTTTCTCCATTCGGTTTGTTCGATAACCAGAATAGGCACCTCATCGCATTTTGTTGGAGTAACAATGATATCACCGTTGGTTGTATCGAAGAAGAATCCACGAGGAGGATTCAAGTTGGGTTTAGGATCACATTTGATAGTGGTTGGAGGAACACAGAATGGAGTCATTGGAAACTTCTCGGTAAAAGGAGATGAATATGTAACTGAACCGTTAGGTAATGACCTTAACCCTTTTACCAAACGATAAGATATAGAGTCGAAATCAACTGAGTCCAAGGCACCGTTGTTATAGTACCAAGGTGTATTACAACACAAGAAACCCACTGGTTCGTTAGTAAGCGTTGGAGAAGTATTACATTTATTGGTGGTTTTCTGGATGTTACAAATATTAATCATACAAGTAGCCCAAAAATCATCACTCTGTGGACCAGTAGTAATTGCACCATTACGACAACACTGACCAACAGTAAATGTTACCTCACAACACGTGCTTTTGTTAACAAAACTATTCAACGGTGATTTGGTAAAATCCACGGTCATTTCATACGTATGCTCTTCTACTCCCTTACCGGTGTTCCAAGTATTACTCGGGTTACAAGGACTAGATGCAGTAGAACAACGGGTTGTAACGTCGCGAATCCCCGTTCTGGTCATTCCCGTTAAGGTTACAGAACCGCATCCATTTCCACCGTTAGTACCGGCAAATGCGCCATACGATGGATTACTGAATGAAATACCACGACAGTCGCGATAAATCTTGGCTACAATTTTGTATTTCCCATTTCCTAAACAAGTGTAGGACATGTCGGCTCCCATCATGTGGGTAGCTTTTGTCGTTCCAATTGAAAGGAAACTGAACACAAAAATGATGAATGGTAATATTCTATTCATAATAAAAATTGTTTCTTGTTTGCTTTGACACGGATTTTTTTAATCACGTTGCCCCAAAAATAAGAAATTCTATGATTCAAATCATAATTTGTCTTGGATAATCTGACAATAATCGAGAATTTTCAACAAAAAAATGATATTGTGGAACCGAAATGATATTTTCGTGAATGAAAAAAATCACGAATTAAGGTAAATTCGGCTCAATATTGCCCCCTTCTTGAAACTACCAAATAACCAATAAAATGAAATACCATAAAATAAACAGTGAGTTATTTATAAACAACCGTAAGCGACTTGCCGAAAAACTTCCAGCAGGTACCATAGCCATTATTTCCTCCAACTATGAAGTTCCCAGAAATGGTGATGCTTTTTTTTCGTTTAGGCAGAGCAGCGATTTATACTATTTAACCGGGATTGATCAAGAAGACACCGTATTAATATTATTTCCAGATTGTCCCAATCCTATGTTTAGGGAAGCTGTATTTGTGAAAGAAACCAACGAACAAATTGCTATTTGGGACGGGGAACGTTTGAATCCACAACAAGTATTGGAAACTTCGGGCATTTCATCTGTATTTTGGCATCATGAATTTTGGAAAACTATTCATTCCATTATTCTTATGGCAGAAACTATTGCGGTTTCGTTGAATGAGAATGATCGCTTTTTAAGTAGAGTGAATTATTCCAACATGGAATTGACACATGATTTAAAAAATCGATATCCGGCACACAATTTCAAGCGCATCGCGGGTATATTGGCCCATTTGAGAATGCAAAAGAGCGAATTGGAAATCAATTTGCTCCGTGAGGCCATATCGATAACCAAAAAAGGGTTGTTA
>CAZQFZ010000082.1:10258-11738 GCA_964592635.1 uncultured Rhizobium sp. | reverse complement strand
CCTACCCACCCCCACCTCGCATACACCACTTTCAACCACCCCGTAGCGATTTCGACCCCCAGGTATCTCCGTGGGTTTAAAACAAATCGTTATGGTAACAATAGTAAACATCGAAAAACGTCAGTCTAAGACTGGCAAAGAGTTCATGGCCTTGATTCTTCAAGGTGGAGTAGAAATGGTTCGCTCAGCAGAGACTGGGCAATTCTATGCTACAGTCAAACGCTGTTCAGTTCCTTCAACTTTGGATGAAGAAACGGCCATGCAGATGATTGGTACTAAATTGGATGGTAGTATCCAAAAAATGACTTGTGAACCCTATGAATATGTGGTTCCTGAAACAGGTGAGATCATTGAATTAGCTCATCGTTGGTCTTTTGTTCCTGCTGAGGTTAAAAATGAACGACTATCTCAAGTGTCGGTTCCTGATTTTAAGTCAGTAGAAGAATTGATGGCGTGAATGAATCGCCTAGATTGATTGTAAGGGGACTTCGGTCCCCTTTTTTTATTTCAAAAAACCAAAATTTAAAACATCATGAATATTAGAAAAGCAGAAAGGCGTAATGCCAAAATCAAACTTGCGTTACAAGGACCTAGTGGTTCTGGAAAAACGTATTCAGCCCTTCAAATTGCCAAGGGATTGACAGAATTAAATAATGTAGTTGTTATAGATACGGAAAACTATTCTGCCGATTTATACGACCACATTGGAGACTTTAACGTCATTGATATTGTTAAGCCCTATTCCCCAGAAAAATACATACAAGCCATAGAAGACAGTGTTAAAGCAGGAATGAAGGTCATTATTATTGACTCATTGTCGCATGAATGGGAAGGTGAAGGAGGGATTTTAGATGTGCATAGTCAATTGGCAGGTAATTCATTTACCAATTGGGCTAAAGTGACCCCAAGGCATAATGCTTTGGTTCAAGCAATCTTAAATGCCGATGCTCACATCATTGCTACTTTTAGGACTAAACAAGATTATGTCCTAACCGATAAAAATGGAAAGATGGTTCCTGAAAAAGTTGGACTCAAATCTGTAACCCGTGATGGAATGGACTATGAATTTACGATTGTTTTTGATATTGATGTGGCTCATAATTGTGTGGCTTCTAAAGACAGAACAGGATTGTTTGTAAGCGATCTTCCATTTAAGGCATCGGAGTTTACTGGGAAGCGAATCCTCAATTGGTGCGAAAAGGGTAAGTTGAGTATCAGCCAACAAATAGCAGAGTGTCAAGACATTCCTACTTTAAAAGCTCTCTACTATGATTTGTCCATCCCTGAAAAAGCAATGTATCACAAAGAAGTATTAAACCGTCAATTAGAACTTAAACCAAAATTTGAAAGCAATGGAGTTAGCCACATTCATGAATGAGACCATCGTAGATGCGAGAGTTTCATCAGACAGCAGATTTATTTTATCCAACACAAAGGCAGTGTCTTTAGACCACCTTAGAGACGATTGTGTGATTCCTGT
>CAZQFZ010000082.1:0-10158 GCA_964592635.1 uncultured Rhizobium sp. | reverse complement strand
CCAACACAAAGGCAGTGTCTTTAGACCACCTTAGAGACGATTGTGTGATTCCTGTCTTCGCAAAGGACAATGAACCTACCATCAGCAATTCGGAGTTCGTAGAAGCCGTTTATGAAGCCGTTCAGGATGTTTTTGACAACGAAAACATTCTGATGCCAGCTATTAGGGTTTCTCATCCCATTAAGGGGAGAGTTCCTGATGCCAAACATAAAAGCGCAAAAGAGCTTTTGGATGCAGAAAAGACGGTTTATTATGAAAGGGTGATGTTCGCCATTGAAGTACCTACGATTTTTAGGGACATCAATGGCAATCATTTGAGTCTAACGGTTGGAGGAGTTAGGGGTTATCATCAAGAGAATCTTTATGCTCGAAGAAACATGCAGAAGTTCAAGGTTTTTGTGGGATTTAGAAACAGAGTATGTTGCAATATGTGTGTTAGTACCGATGGAGTTCTGGATGATATCAAGGTTAGCACGGCTAACGAGCTGAGAAGAAAAACCCATGAGTTATTGGTTCAGTATGAATCAGCTGAAACCCTAGAATTGTATCAAAGGTGGGCAAATAAGCGGATAACTGCGGAACAATTTGCTCATTTCTTGGGGATTTGTAGGATGCTAAATCACATGCCGACAAACGAACGAAAGGGTTATCCAGAATTACTGTTTACGGATCATCAACTCAATCTTATGGTTGACGGTTACTACAACGACAAGCACTTTGGTCGAAGTTTTGATGGCTCTATTGATATGTGGCGCTTGTATAACCTGTTTACATCGGCTAACAAACAAAGTTATATAGACCGATTCTTGGATCGTGGCTTGAATGCCTCGATGGTAGTTAATAACATTTCAAGTTATCTTTTTTAATCCAACATAATTTTAAAAGTTAAACCCCACTCAGAAATGGGTGGGGTTTGATATTCCTGGACTATGTGTAATTTAAAAATGATTCGTTTAACTATTTTTTTTAAATAGATTTATTACATGAAAATTAAACATTTAAAACGTATTCTTAGGTTATTAACAATATCGGCATTATTTAATACTTGTGAGCCTTCTGCTTGCGACTGCGTAAAACTGGCAGAAAAAGTTGGAGTATAATATGGTGGATTATGGCTTTTAAATGATACACCGTTTCGGAAAGCGAAGCTTCAGAAATGCACCAAAAATGAGATGGTTTAAATAATGCTCGATTAAAATGTCGCAATTAGACAGAGAAAGAACTTTGCAGATAATTTACTGTAGTTAGTATAGTTGTTGTAAGTAATCCATTTTTATATGTGTTAGAAATGAAACTTCAGAGTTACTTCGTAAAGCCGCTGGCTGGTCTAATTTCAAGAAGAATTAAAGGCAACCAAGCAGAAAGCTTCACCCAATCAACGTAGTGCCAAATGCGGGTAGGTGTTTTTAAGGGCTGGTAATCTCATTTCAGTTTATAGTTTCCTCGCTTAACTCGAATAAAGTATTCCGTGTATTTTCCATTGCCAATTGAATGTTTTGAAATAAAGCTTGGACTTTTAATTAGAAATGGAAAGTCGGAGGACTTGAATGGTTCTTTTACTTTGCCATTTCGCACAGCATCTCTAATTCGCTGAATTAAATTCTTTTGCCTCATTAATTTTAATATTTAAGTGTATAATAAGCAGACTATTCTGATATTGGCATTGCTAATGAGGTATTTTCAATGACTTTTTTATATTCATCATTCGAAAGTTCAATCCAAGCACTATGATACCAATTGCCACCATTTTTTGAATCAATTTGTGCAATTATAGTTTGAGGCTCTTCCTCGCTGTAAAGTCTAAATGTAAATATACCATCTCCTGCATATGCATCTTGATTATTCCAATCCGCATAAATTACTTTGGTATTATTTGGTCCATCTGATGTGATCCTAAAATTCTCCAAAATGCCTTCTTCTTGGGCTTCTTCAATTCCCGAGGACGTTAAATAACGATATTTTACTATTACTTTAACTTTAAACTTATCAGGAATAATTGCCATTACAGCTTCACCTTTTACCATTCCTGTTACACTAGTTCCTTGGTTAAAATCTGCACCAGTAATCCCAATAATGGAATTTAGGAGTTCCTGTGCTTCCATTGCTTTGTTAAATGGAGAATTTCGACTTCCCCATTTAATCAACTTGTATCTTTGATTTTGTATAATATCGTTTGTTTTCTTCAAACCACGAACTGCAAAACCATTTGATTCTCGACCTCTTTTCCTATGTTCTCTTATCATTTCATTCGTTTTTACAGATTCGTCTCCAATAGCAAAGAAATGTAAATTCAAACCACTCTCATCAAATGAAGAGGTCCACCAAATTGAAAATTTCCCTTCGTTCCCTTTTCCATTCTCTAAAACAAAACCACCTTCTTTCGCATTAAAACCAGAATTACCAATACCTTTAATTTTAACTTCTGTAGTTCTATTGTTTTTTTCATCCCACTGAGTACAATCAAATGTATATGTTGCCATTGATTTTGTGAACGGATTTCCGCACCCATCTCCTGTTCCTCCAAGATTTTCCCGAAGCTCATTAAAATCTTCCCATTCTGGCAAAGCAAAACTATCAGGTAAAATACCTCGTGAATCCGCAATCGCAAATCCGTTATATACAAATGCGCCATTATTTAGTATCCTGTAACATCCTGTTTGGTTTTTGCAATAACTTTCCCATTCCTCGGGCAATCTTGCTTGAAGAATCTGATCTCCATTATTATATCTAGTCGTCTTCAAATCTTCTGCCATCCATACTTGCTTTCCAATCTTAACAGTTTTAACATTTTCTTTAGAGCATTTGGTAAAGTTGAAGATAACTACTAAACCAAAGAGCAAAATCTTACTTGAAATTTTCATATTATTAGATTTATATTATTCATGTTGTGTTGCGATGTTCACAAATATATTAAAACATAAGATGTAGTTACTTTTTTAAATATATTTGAATATGAAAAAAATATACCTAACCGGTATTATTCTTTTTTTGGGTTTAACTAGTTGCTCGCAATCGCCTTGTGACTGTGTTGAACTTCACAAAAAACATGGAATTATCGCATATGATTATACTGATTTTAGTGGGAAATTACAAACAACAAAGAAGCGAAAAGAAATTAATAGAAAACTACAAAAATGTGCTGACAAATATGGCGGTGTAGAGGGATATTATCAAAAGTGCAACAAATAAAATTGCCAATAACAATAAAATGAAGAAAGGAATTGTTAGTCGTCAATAATATTCAGTAATGTTTCAAACCATCAAAGACAATTTATTTGGAATTTGAAAGAGTCAATTAACTAAATCACTATTTTGCCGAATCGTGAAGTTCTTAGGTTTTTTCTTTCCTATTAAATGGAAACAAACATTCAAATCAGAGAAGTACAGATAACAACTTCATCAGTTTTGCCAATGAGGGTTGGCTTTAATGCTGGCCCTCTCAAGTTGAATTAAGAATTAAAATGCAACGAGTATGTGTCAATCTGCAGCATCAAGAAAATATGATCAATTTGGCAAAAGACCCTTAATTCTATGTTTTTAGCCCTTTTGGGAATAATCCGATAAATTGACCACACCACACCGTATTCTTTTGCTGAGGTGGTTTTTCTTGTAAAATACGAAACTCTAATTACAGAGACGGGACTGCAACTAAAGGTACAAAATAATTTTTTGAATCTTTGTCACATTTAGTAAGTGCACCCGTTTTAAAATTAAGGCAAAGAAGATAATTACCTTCAATTAAGGTCTCACTCCAAACAACCAAACCTTCTTCGGACAAAGAGTTCCTCAATTTGGAATTTGAACAATACAACTTTTTTAGATCGTCTATTGTGGGTAGGAATGCATTATTGAAATCTGGGTGATTATCCAACCAGCTATTCAATTCTAAATAATTCATCGGCCCGTTAATTCCAGAATTTAGTTGTCTTAATTTGGAAATATGGGAATGAATCAAAAATTGATTTTCGGCATCAAAAAATAGGTATTCTCCTGCAGATGGAACGTGTGGTCTGATTATGTTTCTTGAAAAATCAACCCCCAATGTTTCCCATTTCACAACCGTATCATTTACAAACCAAAACTTAACATAAGTCTCCGTTGTTTTACTGTAGCTCGTTTGATTACTGATGCCATGCTCCGTATTTTCTATTGATTTAAAAATATCAATCATCCATGGGTTTAGGTAGTTTTGGTGAGTTGTACCAGTAGTAAAGTTCAATGTTCTACTAACATTATTGGTCTCCTCTCCAATTTTGTAATACCAACTCTCGATATTTTCAAACGATGATGAATTTGAAGGCGTCCCAAACTTTAAAAAGACCGACTTTTTATTCGGAAAATCTTGATTCATTACTGCATTATGAGATTGCCTAATAGTGTCGTTAACAGCATAGGAAGTCGTGATAGTTTTAAAACTGATAAATATTAGTACTGTAATGGATTTTATCATCTTGCCCATAATAAAGTGGTCGAGTTTGGTTGGTCTAAATTAGTATATTTCTAAATGTATTCAAAATACATATTGTTCTACTTGAAGACAAAAAAAAACTTCTTCTGGTAGTTCCGTTGAGCTATTTTCACCCTGAAATAGCGGAAGTATCTCTAAATCCGTTGAAAAGACCATTAGTATTGTTGAAATTACACATCAACAACATTATCAGATAGTTCGGAACTTTGAAGCTGTGAAAGTTGTGCTCTCCAAAAATATCGTTGATTTGATCTTACAGGCTACTGAAGAGAATACGGGGTTCGTATTTCGGCAAGATCATTGTTACCGCTTATTGAAGAATATCAGCCATGTTTACAATCTTACTCGGGATAGAAGTGACGATGGATATGTGATGTTGTGTGCTAAGTACCTTCAGAATATTTCCCACGAGTACAAAGCTTATATGGATTGGATGGAACGTATGGGGATCGTTCAGATTGACCATAGCTACCAAAATAGCCACCTAGATGCAACAAGGAACTATTGTAAGTACTATAAAATAGTAACTCCGCCAAATGATTTTATGCCCAATGATAGGGACCGATTGGTTCAAGTGGAGTTCAGGCCAAATACGGCTATCGAAATTAATATTAAGAGTGTTAAGCGCACACGTGGGTTGAGTTTTATGGTCAAATGGCTTAGAATGTTAACCATTGATGAACAAATGGCACATGATATCAATGACCAAATCTATCAGGAGGACAAAATTTTCCCAAGAAAAGGCTACAAATGGGGAGAATATCACTATGAACCATATTTAATTGACCCCGACAGAGCTAAAACAGCACGGAAGGACAACATAGTTGCCATCGGATCAAAACAATTCTATATGAGTCGTGATAAAACTTCGGGTAGACTTCATTCAAACGTCACAGGATTAAGTTCTAGAATTTTCCCAGCGCTTAGAATCAACGAAAAACCCTTAGTTGGGTATGATATCGCCAATAGTCAACCCTTTTTATGTTCCGCTTTAATTAATCTTTTGCTCGATAATGAGCGAAAAATGGGAAACTTTCCTACTTTCTTCTCATTTAACACCATTCCAACCCCTACTTTACCCCTTCTTTCCAATTCTTCCTTCCTTTCTTATCTTAAATCCTACTATATAAATTCTAATATACTTATCGTTATGTTAGAAGATTTTTTGTCAGAGCCTGATTTAACAGGGGTTCTAGCGTTTCAAAACTTTTGCTTCAGTGGAAAACTCTACTCAGAAATAGCCCAAAATGTATTCGGTTTTGAATATATAAATGAAAACAAACGAAGGGTTAAAGACCTATTTTTTACGCTATTTTTTACCAAACCGGGTAATAATCGAAACGGTATTCCCAAATTCAAGCAGCAATATCCCGGGGTTCATAAGATTATATCCGAAATCAAAAGCAATAGCACCGATCCGAACGTTTTTCCCAAACTATTACAATCTATGGAGTCCTACTACATCATAGAAAAGGTCTGTAAGCGTATGACCAAAGAATACCCCAAAGCACCGTTATTTACCAAGCATGACTCTGTCTACACCACCGATGAGTATTTAGAACGTCTTAAATTGGTAATGGAAGATGAGGCACTTAAGCTATTTGGGGTAGTTCCCATGTTGAATATGGCTTGAAAATCTAACATTTGAAATTAACAATCTAAATCAAAATTTCTATTAAAAAATGAATTTTTAAATCTCAAAAATAAGTAATTCATTCTTCAATATTCCATGCTCTCAAATATTCATATGCAGTACTTAATCCTCTTTCTCCTGCCTTGCTCATAAGTTGAATGGCTTCATCCTTTCGGCCTAATCCTTTGTATGTAATTGCTTCCCAAAAAATAATATTTGTCGGAATTTTTCCGTAAAATTTATTTTTTATCCTATCAATAACTAATTTAGATTCAGTGAATTTTTTCGAATTACAAAGTAGGCTTAAATAATCTCCGTAAAAATCATTATAATAAACTGATATACTTTGATAACCAACTCCTTCATTTTCGTTCACCTGAAATAAGGATTCATTCTTAAAATGACTATTTTTAGATATTTTTTTATCCACTATGGAAAAAGTATTCAAAGAGCCATATTTATCACCTAATTTATTTAAAAATAAAGCTTTCGAGTATAAAACTCTATTCTTGTGAATTTCAATACTTCTATTTAAATATTCATTATTGTTTAAATATAGTATATTTCTCTGAAAATCATCAAGAATATTTAAAACTTTGGAAATCATTTGTAATAATTCAAAGTTTGTGTAAAGGCTCTCAAATTTGTTATTATATTCTGACCTAAAAACAACTAAGCGTGACAACAATAAAACATCAAATTTGCATGAATTATTATTGAAATATTCAAACTGTTGTTCAATTTCATTATCGATTTTTTCAATTGGAAACGATATAGTAATTGGCTCAACGAAATGAACTGTAGCTGAATGATGCTCTAATAATTGGTACTGAACATAGCCCTCACTTTCAAAAAAAACATATTCCACAAACCGTGGTTCACCATCAGAAACATCAAATACAGTGGAATCGCAAACTGCAAAAACTTTGATAAATCCATTTTGAGATATGATATTTTCTTTTACGTAAATAGAGGTATAATTAATATTTAACTTATATATTATGTTATTCTCTTCAATTTTTGGAGTACTCCTTAAATTAAGATTTTTTACGTTCAAATACATTTTATGGCCAATTGAAGGCTCACAAAAAGAATTTTGAGCTTTACATGTAAAGATTGTCAAAAGAAAAATTGAAGCCATCATTATTTTCTTTGCATTTTTTATCTTAAAAATGAAAGGTTTACATTTTATATCCATTTCTCACAAATCTAACTTCTAAAGTTAATACTTGTCTATTCCATTTATTGAATGGTAGTCTTCCAAGATTAGAAAATGAATCTTGACCTAATATGACTGATAAATTTCAGTTATCTCCTGTTATATCAAAAAAAACCACATGAAAAATACCAACATAAACGAAGTAGCACTGTACTACCCCAACCCAGAAATCAAAGAAAAAGTAACCATCAGAAACTCAGATGACGCTCATGATGCAGTCAGAAGTTTATTTAATGAATATCAGTTAAGCGTTCGAGAGGAGTTTATTGTCCTTTATCTTAATCGCTCTAATCAAGTACTAGGGAGTTATTGTGGATTCAAAGGAGGCATTACGGGAGTTGTTGTTGACCCTAGATTGATATTTTCAGTAGCTCTTAAGTGTTTAGCGGTATCTATTGTTTTGGCTCACAATCATCCAAGCGGAAATTTGACCCCTTCAGTTGAAGATAAAACCTTAACACAGAAAGTTAAAGAAGGAGGAGACTTCCTGGACATACACCTTTTAGACCACCTTATTATTAACTCCAAAGGTGAATATTTCAGTTTTGCTGATAATGGAATGCTGTAGCAAAGAAAAAGGTCGCTTTTTAGGGCGACCTTCTCTTCAGGTTTAGGTGAGTGTTATCTGGGGAATTCTCGTATCAATAAGTCCTCGGGGATTTCTTGTATCTTATCAATTTGTTTGAAAAAATAAGGCACATTATGCTTTTTACATTCATCTCTTAATTGACGACCCCAATCGGTATCAAAAGGTCTTTTACGAGGACCAGATTCACCTCCTTGGATTATCCAATGAAGTTCGCCAGAAGGTAACCACCTTTCTAAACTTAGTGATTCCAATTGTGGTTCTACCGATAAGAATTTCCGTCCGTTAACCTTTAAGAGCATTGGAATAAGATTATCTGCAGTACGTTGATTTACAACAGACAACCCAAAAATTACATTTTTAGGGGGATTTTGAAACCAATAGGTAGGTATGTATTTGTTGATGTTACTTGGTCTTTTGGTTAAAAGCAGAAACACAAGATTTGAATAACAATTTTCATCTATTAGTCTGAAGAACTCATTACGAAGTTCTCTTGTGAAAGTGCCCAATCGATTCAAATCATCATCAAATAGAGGCATAGGTTTTTCAAATATGTCCATCATGGATCCAACGAATACATATTCAGTTACCCCCTTTTTTTCAGCATTTTTTTGAATTTTATCCAATGTTGTAAAGGCGGATTTAATGTGTCTGCGGCCTACACCATTTCCCCAGACATAATGACCATATCTTTTGGCTAAATTTTTTGCGTAACAATTGTCACAGCCCTCATGGACTTCTGTGCAACCCCACCATAAGTTTACGGTGTGATCGCACCATTCGATTTTTGAATTAAGCATGGCTGAAAATTGAGTTAGGTTGAACAAAGGGTTTAGTTTCGTTAATTTGGTAATTGGCAGTGCCCTCTTCCGAGCGGCAGATGCCTGATTTGAAATTTGAATTCATAATGAATATTGATTTTGCACCAATTGTGAATTCCGCATTTCCAATAGCCTGAGGATGGGCTGAGTAAATTTCGGTGCTACTATATCGAACTTCAAAGGGCATAGTAATTCCAATACCCAATAAAATGGGTGCACCGTGAACTTGATTTAAATCTTGATGTTTAAGGAGTGCTTTGGGCTTTACTACAGGAGACAACTTCGACATGATGTTGGCAAAGTAAATACAACCAGTAAGGGCGATTAGACACAAAAAATAATGTCTAATCCAAATCAAAAAATCATTATGGCTAAAACTTTTCTAACAGCTCTAAAATTACTGCTTTGCTTTTTAATGCCGCAGTATCTCTTCTGCCAACTCGGCTTGTAAAACTGCGCAACGCATCATCCATTGATTCTAGGTTCAAGGGTTTGATCTTTTTTTTGCCCTTGCCTTCTTTTTCAGTGTAGAATTCAGCTTCAATTACTTTAGCCAATCGCTTTGTTTCTGTGTTACTAATGATGTTTGAAGTCAACATTAACCCAAATAGGGTTGCTATCTCACTTTTTATCAAATTGATTTTGATTTTTTTTGAAGCAATGTCTAATGACCTAATTACTTCAAACTCCTTCTGAAACTCATTGTCAAACATATTTGTAACAAATGATACCAAAGGTGCTTCAAGGCATTCATCGGGTATTGCAGCTTGATACTCATTTTGAATTAAATCTCTTTTGGTGTTTAGAAATTCTTCCCAGTAATGACTTGAGGGTGGTAAATTTTCTCTGAACGAACTAAATCTATCTCTTAATTTACTGATGACAGTAATTGGAATAAAATACTCCATTGCAAATTTTCGGTTCTTTAATATGATTGAGAGGGTCAGCTGGTTTTGATCTAGATGATTACCAAATAAATAATTCGGCCAATCTATAGTTTGGTTGACCATTTTAACCTGGCCATTGTCTATTGGTTCACCCGTTTCAGAATGAAGACTATAATTAATATCCTCTCGAGTAATGTTGAGGTTCATTGTGTTTTTATCATAACCTATTTCATTCTGGAAATTTTCCCAGCTTTCAGATAGTAATTCTCTCAAATAATGATCCATGTTCAATACTTTTTACTCAAATATCATTGAAAAATTTACCTTTTCAGGTCATTAGGGGAAGAATTACTTAATAATTCACCTATTCTTAATTTAACCAAATAGGTCAGTGGACTCATAGAAGTTCATTATTGATGTAAACACACAATTGTGAGTAGAAACGCAATAAAATTTCTATTTTATTTATAATCAATCAATTGAGAATGAGTTTCGAATCCCTCTCTCTCCGCTGAGTACAGTTCGCAACTGTTCGAAAAGTGTG
>CAZQFZ010000081.1:7595-11821 GCA_964592635.1 uncultured Rhizobium sp. | reverse complement strand
TGGCGCTCTAACCTACTGAGCTACGACCGCCGTATTTAGGGGTGCAAATATAATACAAAATTAATCCTCTGTCAAGCCTACATACCGTAAAAATTCATTGCGCGTTTCAATTTCGCTGAATTTACCGTGATAACTAGCTGTAACTGTGGAACTTGTAATATCTTTAATTCCTCTGCTGGCAACGCATAAATGCTTCGCATCCATCACCACCGCAACATCTTCCGTTTGTAAAACCTCCTTCAACTCCTCTGCAACTTGTATTGTTAATCGCTCCTGAACCTGTGGACGCTTAGAATAATAATCCACAATTCGATTCAATTTCGATAATCCTATCACCTTCCCCGAAGAAATATACGCAACGTGTGCCTTTCCGTAAATAGGAACAAAATGGTGTTCACAAGTACTGAAAAAACTAATATCGCGCTCAACCAACATCTCTTGATAACCAAATGCATTATCAAACAACGTAGGTTCTGGCTTATTCTTAGGATCCAATCCTTTAAAATGTTCATTAACAAACATTTTGGCCACGCGTAACGGCGTACCACGAAGACTCTCATCGGTTAAATCCAAGCCCATTACATGCATAATTTCTTTGAAATGCTTGGCTATCAACTCAATTTTCAGTTGATCATCCATTTCAAATGCATCTTCTCTCAAGGGCGTTTCTTTGGAACTTCCCACGTGTGAGTCGCCCATTTCTTCCCAGGACGACAATATTTTATTTAACTTTTTATCCATTAAACTCTACAAAATTACGAGGCGTTTCGTACAAACGCACGCTTAAACTAAATTTCTGATCCAATCGCTCGCGTAATTTCTTCCAAATTACCCAAACGATATTTTCCGCTGTGGGATTCAATTCCGCAAATTCAGGAACATCCAAATTCAAATTTTTATGATCAAATGCTTCAATTACTTCCTCTTCCATATACTCTTTAAGTACTTTCATATCAATCAAGTACCCAGTAACTTCATCCACTTCACCTTCCACTCTAACTTGAATTTCGTAGTTATGTCCGTGGTAATTGGTGTTGTTGCACGCTCCAAAAAACTTTTGATTTTCTTCGGGTGTCCATTGGGGAACATTCAATCGGTGGGCCGCATTAAAATGGGCAGTTCGATATACAGCGACTCTTCTTTTCAATTTTTCTTTTTTTCGGGGGACGTGAATTCGGGTGAAAAAACATCCACAGGTGGTTCATCTAAATTAAACAATTCAATTGAAATTTTTACGCCACGACCTAGGCATGTTAAATGTAGATTACGAGTTTAAAATTTCAACCTCTATATAACCATTCGAAGTTACATATTGTTTATCTTTGCTCCATGAAATTTTTCATCGACACCGCAAATCTCGACCAAATTAAAGAAGCAAACGACTTAGGAATTCTAGACGGAGTTACCACCAACCCTTCGTTGATGGCCAAAGAAGGCATCACCGGCGAAGAAGCAGTTATGAATCATTACAAGGCCATCTGTGAAATTGTAGATGGTGATGTGAGTGCAGAAGTGATTTCCACCGATTACGAGGGAATGATTAAAGAAGGAGAAATTTTAGCGGCGTTGCATGAGAATATCGTAGTTAAAATCCCCATGATTAAAGACGGTATTCGTGCAATCAAATATTTTTCAGATCGCGGTATCCGCACCAATTGCACCTTGGTATTTTCACCTGGTCAAGCAATTTTGGCTGCAAAAGCGGGTGCAACGTATTTGTCGCCTTTCATTGGCAGATTAGACGATATCAACTTCGATGGAATTGAATTGATCAAACAGATTGCTGAAATTTACGCAGTACAAGGATACGAAACTCAGATTTTGGCAGCATCGGTGCGCAATCCATTGCACATTGTTAAATCTGCTCAATTTGGTGCTGACGTGGTTACTTGTCCGCTAAGTGCCATCTTAGGTTTATTGAAGCACCCACTAACCGATAGTGGTTTGGCTCAATTCTTGGCAGATCATGCTAAGGCAAATAAAGCTTAAATCGACATTAAAATCTGCCGAATATATAATTGCATCAAGAGTATTTCTTTCTTCGTACCCCAAGAAAAATTGTTGGGTAAAAATGAGTACTCTTATATTAAAAAGAAAAACCCTTGATAGCCCAAGGGTTTTTCTTTTGGTAATTCACAGACTTTCTTCAAACCAATTTTGCCGTTGATTCGACAATTTGTCGGGTTCTGCGACCTCCCATCCCCCGAAAAACTGACAAAAACTGCCATTTCGACACACCCACCCTCCGATTTGGCAATTGGCACTTGCTTTGATGAAAGGTAGCAAACGAAATAAATCAAAATGAGCAAAATAATCGGAATTGACTTAGGAACGACCAACAGCTGTGTTGCTGTGCTTGAAGGTAATGAACCAGTGGTTATTGCTAACAGCGAAGGTCGTAGAACCACTCCCTCTATTATATCCTTTACGGACAATGGAAATGGAGAACGCAAAGTAGGTGATCCTGCAAAACGCCAAGCAATCACCAACCCTCAAAACACCATCTTTTCTATCAAACGTTTCATGGGGGAAAGCTTCTCCAAGATGACTAAAGAAATTGAGCGTGTTCCTTACAACGTGGTAAAAGGCGATAATGATACCCCACGTGTTAGCATCGGCGATCGCAACTATACCCCTCAAGAATTGAGCGCAATGATTCTTCAAAAAATGAAGAAAACCGCTGAAGATTATTTGGGACAAGAAGTGACTCGCGCGGTTATTACCGTTCCAGCTTACTTCAACGATGCACAACGTCAAGCAACCAAAGAAGCGGGTGAAATCGCTGGTTTGAAAGTGGAACGTATCATTAACGAGCCTACTGCTGCTGCTTTGGCTTACGGTTTAGATAAAATTGATCGCGATATTAAAATTGCTGTTTACGACTTAGGGGGTGGAACGTTCGACGTTTCTATTCTTGAGTTGGGGGACGGTGTATTCGAGGTAAAATCAACCAATGGTGACACCCATTTGGGCGGTGATGACTTTGACCAAGTGTTGATCGATTGGATGGCTGACGAGTTCAAAGGCGAAGAAAATATCGACTTGAGAAAGGATCCAATGGCTTTACAACGTTTGAAAGAAGCGGCTGAAAAAGCAAAGATCGAATTGTCGAGCAGCACTGAAACCGACATCAACTTACCTTACATTACGGCTGTTGATGGTGTTCCAAAACACTTAGTGCGCAAATTAACTCGTGCAAAATTTGAACAATTAGCAGATAGCTTGATCAAGCGCACTTTGGAACCTTGCAAACAAGCGTTGAAAGACGCAGGATACTCTGCAAGTCAAATAGACGAAGTAATCTTGGTGGGTGGTTCTACCCGTATCCCAGCAATACAAAAGTTGGTGGAAGATTTCTTTGGTAAAGCTCCATCCAAAGGAGTAAATCCCGATGAGGTTGTGGCTATTGGTGCTGCAATTCAAGGAGGTGTATTAACCGGTGAAGTAAAAGACATCTTGTTGCTTGACGTTACACCTTTGAGTTTGGGTATTGAAACAATGGGCGGTGTAATGACCAAAATGATCGAGTCCAACACAACCATCCCAACCAAAAAGAGCGAAACTTTCAGTACAGCTGCGGATAATCAACCATCTGTTGAAATTCACGTATTGCAAGGTGAGCGTTCTATGGCTGCTGATAACAAATCGATTGGTCGTTTCATTTTGGACGGAATTCCACCATCACCAAGAGGGGTTCCTCAAATCGAAGTAACTTTCGATATCGATGCAAACGGTATTTTAAGTGTATTTGCTAAAGACAAAGCAACCGGTAAAGAGCAAAAGATTCGAATTGAAGCAAGTTCTGGTTTGTCGAAAGATGAAATCGAAAAAATGCGTAAAGAAGCAGAATTGAATGCTGAAGCGGATAAAAAACGCAAAGAAGAAATCGATACTGTGAACGCTGCAGATAGCTTGGTTTTCCAAACTGAAAAGCAGTTGAAAGAGTACGGTGATAAAATTCCAGCAGACAAAAAAGCGCCAATCGAAGATGCAATGGCAAAATTGAAAGAGGCGGTTGCTGCAAAGAATTTAACCGATATCGAAGTTCACACTAAAACTTTGAATGACGCTTGGAGCGTAGCGAGTCAAGATTTGTATAACGCTACTCAAGGCGATGCAAATGCTGCAGGTGGCGCAGGTGCAGGCGCTGCGGGCAACGGTGCAACAGGTAATGCTGGCGACGAAATCCAAGACGTTGATTTCGAAGAAGTGAAATAAGTATAAAA
>CAZQFZ010000081.1:0-7495 GCA_964592635.1 uncultured Rhizobium sp. | reverse complement strand
AGAGCGTTTCAAGTGGCTGCCAACGAATTTACCATGGGTTACGATCAAGGAAATTGGGATGCATTTTTGGCTCACTTACACCCATCGATCGCACTAGCCAATGGTGGAAATACGAATTTCAAACAAAGATTAAAAGAAATTAAACTACAGGATACCTTTAAATACGAACGCATTGTTTCAGGTCCGGTAAAAAGCATGATGGCCATGCGCGACTCCAGAGGGAATATTACAGGATGGTACTGTTTAATGCCTGTTCGTAGATGGTTGAAAGGCAGACCCGAATCTGAATTTCAACTCCAATGGATTGCTGGACAATCTCTCAACAACGGCAAAACCGTTCATTTTATAGACGTTACGAAAGTCCCCAAGGAAAAAATTGCTCAAATCATGCCTGATTTGATTCCTTTATTAGATCGGGGTTGATGATTGTAAATTGAATATTAATGGAGTTTAGCTCTCAAGAAGACTACTTCGGATTGTTAAATAGGTATCTTTGAATTTGACTGTGGATGCGGGAATCGATGGTAGGTTGAATGCAACTTGCCTAAAGATCCTCTACCGAATAAAATTCAGAGGAGCCGTATATACATTTTTCTGCAATAAGGTTACCGAATTGGGATCCATGGGAACATTCAACACTTGCTGTAAGCTACGAGAAGCAAACAAACCAAACCCATTTTGGACATTGGAATATTCCGCTTGTTTTTGCACAATTCCAATAGCTGGTTCGTTCACCGAAATGTAGTCAACCAAGGCCTGATTCCCTCCGTAATACTGCATTCCTACGGATTTGATTCGACGTACAATGTTATCTGAAGTGTCGGTCAAATAGGTGGACAGGAATTGATAAAACGCGGTACGTTCAATCTGATGAATTACGGTTGGCATGGGTGCACCAGCCCCAACTTGTGGCATTCTATAATTGGTGATTACGTTCCATCTCAAATTTTTTGTTTCGAGAAGCGAGGTGTCTTTACGATTGAATTCCTGAACTTCAACCAACATTTTAATGTCGTAGGCATACGAATTAATTGCAGGAACGTAGGAAATGAAAATATAATTTGCTCCCAATGAAAATATGGGATTGGAAGTTCTAAACGGCGCTTCAATCTTGGTTTTACCTAATGTGTAGGTTACGGCTTTGGCAATTTGACCTGTTTTTCCACTTTCCACAACCAATTCATACATTTCATTTTCATAAACTGGATCGGTCATTTTGTACAAGTAATTTACATCATTTGCAAATATTCCTGAGTCTTTTGAAATTTCATTTACTCGGGTAAGTATGTATTCTTCACCAGTTCTGCTGCGAATTATCTTTACGGTAACGGATTCCAAATACAAACTATCGGAATTCTTTGCAATCATTAAAGCAGATCCGGCTTCATTCAAAAACGCCTTGTTTACTTTAATATATTGTTCGGATTGATTTGCATCTAACAAACCATATAAAATCATGGTTTCTTTCCAATCGGCGTTGATGTCCACTTCATTATCGCAAGCAGAGACCGATAATCCCAAGAAAATCAAAACAATAAACCATTTAGAAACGGAAGAACGGCCGGAATTTTTAAGGACAAAACGCAAGCGTTCTAGGGACTTTGGAAACAACATCTTTCCAAAATTACGATTTTGTTATCATTTTTTCGGGGGAAATGAGTACGAATTCCGAAATTATGACAAATATTGCAGTTAAATACACGCAAATGTCGGTTCATAAAGAAATTAAAAAAGTCACCACCCATGTTTTAATCGAAATGAAACAACGCGGTGAAAAGATATCCATGCTTACGGCTTACGATTATTCATTGGCAACCATTGTGGATGATGCTGGAATCGATGTAATATTGGTGGGTGATAGCGCTTCAAACGTTATGGCAGGCCATGAAACTACACTCCCAATCACGTTGGATCAAATGATTTACCACGCTTCCAGTGTGGTTCGCGGAATCAATCGTGCTTTAGTTGTAGTTGATTTGCCTTTTGGTTCTTATCAGGGTAACTCCAAAGTGGCTTTAGACAGCGCGATTCGAATCATGAAAGAAAGCGGAGCTCATGCCATCAAAATGGAAGGCGGTGAAGAAATATTGGAGAGCGTAAAACGAATTTTAACTGCCGGCGTTCCGGTAATGGGGCATTTGGGACTTACACCTCAAAGCATATATAAATTTGGAACCTATACGGTTCGTGCAACGGAAGATGCAGAAGCGGAGAAATTAATTGCAGATAGCAAATTGTTGGAGGAAGCCGGTTGTTTTGCTTTGGTTCTCGAAAAGATCCCTGCAGATTTAGCGCGTAGAGTAGCTGCGAATTTAACGATTCCAGTTATTGGAATTGGTGCCGGAAATGGTGTGGACGGACAAGTATTGGTTTTGCACGACATGTTGGGCATTACCAAGCAGTTCAATCCCCGATTTCTACGTAGGTATTTGAATTTGTACGACTCCATTCATGGTGCGGTGAGTCAATATATCGAAGATGTAAAGAGTGTTGATTTTCCTAACGAGAAGGAGCAGTATTAATAAGAAAGGGTTTCCCGCGGGAAGCCCTTTCTTATTATGAAAACACTTTGTATTATAACCGTGCTGTTTGACCGGTACACCCAAATTAGATGGGCATAAGATCGAACCGAAAGCGACGCTTACTTTGCAGTTAAACGCATTTTTCTGCGTGTTGGTTTTTCAACCACCTCTTCGTTTTGCGCTGCAATACCAGAAATCGTTTGGTCAACCAAAATTCTACCACAATGTTCGCAATCTGTAATTTTGATGTGAGCGCGAATATCGCTGTGACGTTGAGGTGGAACTTTAGAGAAACAACCTCCGCATGATCCGCGCATGATGGGAGCAACTGCTACCCCATTCTTCATATTTTCACGAATACGATTGTAAGCACGTGCCAAACGCTCATCCAACTTCTTCATGGCAGCTTCACGGTCTTTGTTGTATTTAGCGATTTCCTCTTCGTTCTCTTTTTCAATCTCAGTTAATTCCGCTTTTTTGAATTCCAAATCTGCCTTTCTATTTTCTAAAGCCGTTTGAGTTTGAGTCAATAACTCAGTTTTAGAATCGATTTGCTTTCCGTAATCACGGATACGCTTTTCGGCTGCTAGGATTTCCAAACCTGCGATTTCCTTTTCCTTGTCGATTGCTTCGTATTCGCGGCTGTTCTTGATATTGTTCAACTGTTCGTTGTACTTCTCAATAGAACGCTGAAAATCTTTGATAGCATTGCGCTTATGAGAAATCTCAGTGTTGTAATCATCGATTTCAGATTGTATGTGCTGAACACGAGTTTCAAGACCGGTAATTTCATCTTCTAAATCGGAAACTTCCATGGGCAACTCCCCCAAAACGGCTCTCAAAGAGTCAATCTTGTTGTCGATTTGCTGTAGTTTCCAAAGGTCTTGTAGTTTTTTTTCTACGGTTACGTCCATGCTATATAAAATATTGTACTGGGTTGGTTAAAGATTGTGCAAAAATGGTTGCAAAAGTACGGAATTTTTTTGATAAAATGTCAGCAATCAGATCAATAGTGTATTTTTCCGACTCGAAATGACCGATATCACACAGCAGCATGCGATTTTCAGAGTCGAAAAACTCGTGATACTTCACATCGGCCGTAACATAAGCGTCGCAACCTTGAGCCAGGGCCATCTTGGTTAAAAAACTTCCTGAACCGCCACATACCGCTACTTTTTTGATTTTTTTATCGGGGGATTTTAGTGGCGTAAACTTCACTAAAGGCAACTCCATGGATTGTTTGAGGTGACCTAAAAATTCATCAACGGTCTTTTCTTCCGGCAAATACCCCACCAAGCCGCTACCAACCTCCTGCCATTCGTTTTCCAATCGAATTAAATCGTATGCTACCTCTTCATAGGGATGTGCTTGTTTCATGGCTGTCAGTACTTGAGAAACAGCATGCTCCGGCAAAATCACTTCCAATCGAACTTCTTCTTCGGAACTGCGAACGCCTTGAGTTCCAGTAAACGGATTGGCCCCAGACATGGGCTTAAACGTCCCCAAACCTGAACCCTGAAAACTACATTCACTGTAATTGCCAATTCGACCGGCACCAGCGGCAAACACAGCTTCCAAAACCAATTCTACAAAATCCACCGGCGTGTAAACCTGTAATTTTAATAGTTTTCCTTTTTGGGGAGATAAAATCGACGTACGTTCTAAACCCAACTTTTCTGCAATTTTTGAGTTCACTCCAGAATGTAAAACGTTATCGAGGTTGGTATGAATTGCATACAAAGCGATATCATTTTTAACAGCCATTTCAACGGTTCGCTCTACATAATTGCTTCCAGTAAGGCGCTTGAGTCCCCCAAAAACAATAGGATGATGCGAAATAATTAAATCGCATTTTTTATTTATGGCTTCTTGAACTACCTCTTCGGTGCAATCTAAGCTGATCAAGGCCTGTTGGATCATTTTATTTCGGTTTCCTACCAACAACCCGCTATTGTCGTACGATTCTTGCAACGATGCAGGCGCAATGGTTTCTAAGTAGGCAATAATTTCGCTGAGTTTTTCGGCCATGATTCAAATTTCAGTGAATTGGAATGAATATCAAAGCAATTGAAAAAAAACTACCTTTGCTGCTGTGAAAATAGCCATCCTCAAAAAAGGGAAAGAAATTGCCATAGCCCGTCGACATCCTTGGATTTTTTCTGGTGCCATCGAAAAAATGGATCCATGCAGTGCCGGTGAATTGGTCAAAGTTCTGGATCATAAAAAGGAGTTTTGTGCCATTGGGCATGTTGGGACAGGCAGCATCACCATTCGTGTTTTGAGCTTTGAACCGGTGGAAATTGACGCTCATTTCTGGAATGCAAAAATTGCCAAATGTAAATCGCTACGTGAACAGTTGGGAATGCATTTAAATTCACCAACCAATGCTTATCGGTTGGTTCATGGTGAAGGGGATGAGCTTCCTGGTCTGATCGTAGATATTTACAAAAATACAGCGGTGATTCAAGCACATAGCGACGGAATGTATCTGCATTTGGATGAAATTTCACAAGCCATTCAAACCAATTTCGGAACTGATATTACCACTATTTACACCAAAAGCAAAGCCGCTCTTCACGACGATGAAGTCGAAGATGGGTTTCTTTTGGGGAACATTCCTGAAGCCGTGGTGGAAGAATACGGCATGAAACTGAATGTTAATTGGGTTACAGGACAAAAAACTGGATTTTTCCTGGATCAGCGAGAGAATCGCAATCTGCTAAGGCATTATGCAAAAGGGAAAACGGTATTGAATACGTTTGCTTATACGGGAGGATTTTCCATAGCTGCTTTACATGGAGGAGCTAAACAGGTTGTATCGGTGGATATTTCAAAAACGGCAACGGATTTATGTGACGTGAATGCCGATTTAAATGGTTTCAGCGAGCGTCATCGAAGCGAAACTGCCGATGTACTTCAATATTTATCCGACGAAGAGAACAATTACGATATTGTGGTGTTAGATCCACCCGCCTTTGCAAAAAGTTTAAAAAAGAAACATTCCGCAACTATGGGATATAAGCGGTTGAATGCATTGGGATTGCAGCGAGTTAAGCCGGGCGGATTGTTATTTACTTTTTCGTGTTCTCAGGTAATCGATGAGGCGTTATTCTTAAACACGGTAACTGCCGCCGCGATTGAAGTCGGTAGAAAATGTCAAATTTTGCACCGTTTATCGCAGGGACCTGATCATCCGGTCAACATTTTCCATCCCGAGGGTCACTATTTAAAGGGCTTGGTTTTGCGGGTGGATTGATGGATGTTGCACTCAAACTACTTCTGTGCCTTCCAATAGAATAACCAAGCAACCGGAATAAAGATGACATTGGGCAGCCAAACCGCTAACTGGGATGGCAAAACACCGGTGGCGCCTAAACTGATGAAGTACTTACTGAAGAATAGGAAAAATAATATTACAAAAATCCCTATTCCCAGCGAAATACCTAGTCCACCCCGCGTTTTACGTCCCGCCACCGACACACCAATTGCAATCAATATAAATGTGCTAAAAGGTGAAGCATACCTGCGATACAATTCCGAACGTAAACCATTCACATTCGGAGATCCGCGTTCCTGCTCTTTTACAATAAAACTCTTCAACTCTGCTTGATTTAAACTTTGGACATCTTCTACACGGAAAAAGAAATTTTGCGGATTAAATCCAATATTGGTATCCAAAAATTGCAAATTTTGCACATTTTGATTTCCATTTGGCAGAAATTCACGCATGGTGACCATCTCCAACCGCCAACTTTTGGATCGCCTATCCCATCGGATAAATCGGCCAAACATGGAACTTTTCAATTCAGTTCCCTTATACTCCTCCACCGTAACACCTATTCCCGTGGAATCATGATTGCTAAAATACTCCATGTACATCACCACCCCGGGCTTAATTTGTCGGTAAATAGCACTTCTCGCTTCTGACCAATAATCGCGCAAATACGTATTCTCAAATTTCACCCGCTGTTTATCTGTAATCGGAATAATCCAAGCATTCAGCATATAACTTCCCCATGCCATGAACGCACCTACAACCATAAACGGACGGAAAATTCGAATTAACGACATTCCTCCGGCTAGCATGGATATAATTTCCGACCTCGAAGCCAATCTTGAAGTCAAGTAAAGTACCGATATAAAAATAAAAATGGGACTGAACGTATTGATTAACGTGGGAATAAAGCTCACATAATAAACCGTAATTATTTCATCTATAGGGGCATTTCTCTTGAGGAAATCATCCAATTTTTCTGCCACGTCAAAAATGATTATAATAACAACAAACAAGAAAATCGTCACCAAAAAGGTCTTGATAAACTTTCCAGCGATGTAGCGGTCTAGTTTGTTGAAATTACGATTCAGCCAGTTCATTTTAGGGGATTTGTTTTCCTTTTCGGGGATGTTTATTCTTTACTAGAATGGTTACAATTTTCGGTTGATCGTTTTGAGAATGGATGCTTTCCAAATATGGAATTCATTATTCAAAATTTGCTTTCGAGCTTCTCGAACCAACCAAAGATAAAACTTCAAATTATGCAAACTTGCAATCATAGGACCCAACATTTCACCAGCTGCAAATAAATGGCGCACATAAGCAAAAGTGTATTCAGGGGTAATTAACGAATCAATAGGCGTAAACTCCTTTTCCCACTTCTTATTTCGGATGTTTACTTGACCTTCTCGGGTAAACATCATGCCGTTTCTTCCGTTGCGTGTAGGCATAACACAATCAAACATGTCAACGCCCATGGCGATGGATTCTAATATGTTTTCAGGAGTACCCACTCCCATTAAATAACGAGGTTTATCGTAGGGAAGAATATTGCATACGAGTTCGGTCATGGAGTACATATCTTCATGCGGCTCACCTACCGACAATCCACCAATGGCGTATCCACCCGCTTCGTGTTTACATACATATTCAGCACTTTGTTGGCGTAAATCCGGATAAACACTTCCTTGAACAATAG
>CAZQFZ010000080.1:4376-11827 GCA_964592635.1 uncultured Rhizobium sp. | reverse complement strand
AATAGATGCCAAATCTAACATCTACCGTTTACACAAAATTCTTTACTGGCTCGAAAAAATGGCATTTATCAATGTAGCTGAAATTGAACTTTCAGATTTATTTAACCGATTAAATCTGATTTTCCTTTTTATATTCATTATTATCATCTGTTGGTATATTATTTATTCTGCCGAACGCAAACTCACAAGAAACAGGATCGAAGTCAAATCTATAAAAAGTTCAGACTTAAATATGAATGCGTTAATTTTTAGTTATTTCCTTCCATGTGTCGAAATTTTTAAAAAAGACGCAGTATATTTAATTGTTTGGATTTTCATTCTTTTTATTATAGTATTAATTAACAAGGGGACATATTATTACAATCCTTTATTGAAACTTTTCGGATATAACTATTATGAAATTGTAACAAAAAAAGAAGTCACCTATTTGATGATTTCAAAATATAAATTAAAGAACACAAATGAAATCAACGCATATTCTCAAATTACTGACTTTGTGCTTTTGAACACATCTAATAATTAATTTAATGCCAAACCCAACTTGTAATTTTTTTGCAATTCTAAAGGATGGGACAGTAAGAAAAATTGACTTACTCCAAACTATTACCAATGATATAAGAAGCGTATTTATCAATATTGGTAATTCAATTCTAAATGACGATGTTGAAGAAATATTATTTGATGGCAATTTTAATATACAGGATGAGGAAATTCTTTACGTAGAATTCCTACTACCGGAGATTGTAATTGAAGCCAGCAATAATCCAATTGGTATACCAGTTTTGGATTTAGCGATTGACGAAATAAAAACATTGTTTTGGGTTGAAGAAAATATTTTTTATTTCCAAAATTTTGATAACCGAAAATTATTACAGAATAAAAATGTAATATTTTGGGACAATACAACTTTTGACAAATTAACAAACAATGCATTAATCATCGATAACGCTGTAAATGCAATTCACAGAAACAGTAAACTTTACTTTAAATCTTTTACCAATGCAAACAAGATTTTTAGCCTGTACGTATTTTTTGAAGAAGCAAGTGACGAAGTGATAGACCAGTTTACGACTAATGACAAAATAATTGTTAATGCAGATTGGCTTAAAGAAAACGGTACTACTATTATTAAAAAACAAATTACTTTAATTCAAAAAAGCAGGGTATTAGAGAGTGCTAACCCCAAAAATATTAGAAAATCTGCCAATAAATTTAATTTGAACATTCAAATTTTTGAGGGTAAATTAATTTTACCAAATGACAAAAAACAATGCAAAGAGATCTTATCATTTTTAAACGAACAGTATTACATTGGTTTAATATCTGGTAAAAAGTTTAGGACAAATTCAAAAAGAGAAGCATAAAATTTGAAGTTTTTGACAAAATCATGCCAAAAATTGACTGTAAACTCCCCTGTTTTAGTTCCTAACAAAATTAGACAATTTCACTAATTTATTCTTGTTTTTTATATTTTTCACATGCGTGTAATGAAACGAAGGCATAGCCAAAACGGAATGAATCCCATGTGAGGGATTTCTACTTTTTTGATGTTACTAGCGGTAAATTACTGTATGCATCAAGTGGAGGTTATTGTTGTAATTATTTTGCCAAACTTGAGTCTGTTTTCTTGTACAAGCCCCCAAATTGATTAATTATGAGTCTTCGAGAATATAATAGCTTTGAATCTAAAGCCATAATTCGGTTCTGATTTTCCTTTCTCATATTAACAAAGTTCCTCGATTCAGTGGGATTCTTCCATATTGAACCTTAGCCTTTTGTTGCGTTCTCCAAACTTTCTTGACAGCACCCAAAACTCAATTTGCAGTAGTTATTTTGTTAATATGTACTTATTTAGTAGATTAAATACCACTAAATCTATTTGATTGAGTGTAAATTGTCACACCAAGTAACTTCCATTCTTCTACTCCAACAACATTATATTGAAATTTATTGTTGATGTCTGTCATGGAAATATTAATTGAACCTGGTCTCCAAATTGTGCTATTGGCAACACCAGTTTTATCGAAATATGCTGATATTGGAATATTTGCGCGTCCTTATTTGGGTTTTCCCATATTTTATTTGCAAGTTCGTTTTAAATATCCAATTATCTTCTAAAACAATTTCTAACTTGTAAGTTTCATCTTGACTTAAACTGTCCTCAGAAACAAAAGCCCATGAAATTGACTTTCGGTATTTTTATTTTTTTCAGACTGATGATTACTTAAATTAATTTTATAAGCTTTCTTGTTCAATGAACTGCCCATTTACCATTTCATCTTACAGTGCTTATTGGTGAGTGAGGTAAGTTTAGTGTAGGTTGATTTCCTTAATAAATCCCTCCTTAGTATCAAGTATTTATCCCAATCCTACATCGAGCGACATCATCAAAACAAAACCTAACATCAATCCTAAGGTTGCGCGGTCGTTGTGTCCGTTGGATTGTGATTCTGGAATGACTTCTTCAACAACAATGTAAATCATGGCTCCTGCTGCAAATGCCAATGCGTATGGCAGTACACTTTGCGCTACCATAACCAATGCAACGCCTAAAACCGCAGCAACAGGTTCAACCATTCCGCTTAACTGTCCCCACATAAACGACTTCCACCGAGATAAACCAAATCGTCTTAAGGGCAAAGAAACTGCCATTCCTTCTGGAAAATCCTGAATTCCAATTCCAATGGCGAGAGCTATGGCTGCAGGCAAATCTGCTCCAGGCAATCCTTCAGCTACAGCACCAAACGCAACCCCAACTGCCAATCCTTCGGGTATATTATGAAGAGTTATTGCCAAAACCAATAAAACGGTACGATTCCAATTGGTTTTTACACCCTCCGACTTTTCTAATGGTGCACTTAAATGTAAATGAGGCAACCATTGATCCAATCCAAACAAGAAAAAAGCTCCACCTAAAAACCCTATACCCACAGGTATCCAGGCCTTAGAAGCACCCCAACTACCCTCCGCCATTTCAATGGCCGGATTCAATAAACTCCAAAAACTTGCTGCTAACATCACACCCGCTGTAAAGCCCAACAGTGTATCCATGTATCCTCTCTTTACATCTTTAATCAAGAATACCATAGCAGCTCCAAGTGCAGTAATAAACCATGTAAATAAGGAACCCGTAAAACCCTGCATCAACGGTGACATTCCTTCGAAAAATGCGGTAAGTTGTTCCATCATACTCAAAAAAAATTACATTTCCTCAAATATACAAAAACACTTAGATATGTTGTGTGTTAAAAAAAGGTCATCAGTTGTCGATACTCATTGGCCTCGATAAGAGAACTTGACGCATCAAAGGAATTAATTCATCTGGTTACAGCAATTAACCTCTGAAATTAGAAACAGAGCCCATCAATGAACCCGATCACCTCTTAAGTCCAAACGACTAAGTACTTCGGCTTCAATTTTTAGCCATTCTTGCCAACGAGTTTTTACTTGATCTTCTGGATAATATTCCTTGGCTAAGTCAATGAACATGCGATAATGACCCGCTTCCGACACCATAAATTCGTGATAAAATCCCTTCAAATATTCATCGCTGCAATACAAACTCAGCAATCGGAATCTTTCACAACTTCTCGCCTCAATTAACGCACAGACTAACAGACTTTCTAAAAGTTGTAGTTCTGTATTCCCTTTTTTCATGTGCTCGTGAAGTCCTAAAACGTATTCGTCTTTTCGGGTTTTTCCCAATTTGATGTTTCGTTTGGTCATTTCTTTCAGCACTTTTCTGAAATGTCCCCACTCCTCAGCCACCAAAGGGGTAACTTCTTGAACTAACTTTTCTTTATCGGGGAAGCGAATAATGAGCGAAATACCAGATGTTGCTGCTTTTTGTTCGCAGAATGCATGGTCAATTAAAATTTCTTCGATCGATTTCTCAGCAATATTCACCCATCTTGGATCCGTAGGGAGCTTTAGTCCCAACATTTTGATACTGCTAATTTCTTCTTGAGATTCCATTACTGTATTCCAAATTTTTTATTAAGCCTCTATTTTTCAACCGATTAATTTCCTCAGCTTCCATAAATACACTTAATTTTTTAATTAAGCCACTATTTTTAAGCCGATTATTTTCTCAGCTTCCATAAATACACTTAAATTTTTTAATTATGCCTCTATTAATCAGCCGATTATTTCCTCAGCTGCCATAAATTCAAATGTTTATGAATTTGACTTTGAATCAAACTTTTTCAATTCGCGAAAAAAATTCAATCTCTTAGCAGGTTTCGATTTTATTCACGCGATTTTCGTGACGACCACCTTCGAATTCGCTGTTTAAATATGCATCTACAATTTTCAATGCTTCTTCTTTGGATACAAAACGCGCAGGCAAACAAACAACATTGGCGTTATTGTGCTGACGCGCTAAAGAAGCCAATTCTGGTTGCCATGCCAAAGCGGCTCTCACCCCTTGGTGTTTGTTAGCAGTAATGCATACTCCGTTACCACTTCCGCAAATTAAAATTCCCAATTGATTTTCTCCTGTAGCCACAGAATCAGCAACTTTATGGGCATAATCTGGATAATCTACACTGTCAGCTGAATCCGGTCCAAAATCTTGAGGCTGGTGACCGTTTTCTAACAAGTAAACTAAAACGTCGTTTTTTAGTTCAAAACCGGCATGGTCCGAACCTACTGCGATGGTGTATTTGGTTGTCATGGGATGTAAAGGTTATTTGGAATTTAATATGGGTGTTAATATTTTATTGTTCATTGCGACGTTTTTCAACTCGTTTAGCGATTTGTATCCCCAAAAAGTACAAAAACATTAAAGGCAATCCCAATAATAATTGTGAAAACATATCTGGAGAGGGTGTTGCAATGCCCGCAATTACGAAAATAATCACGGCTGCATACCTCCAGTATTTTTTTAACAAATCAGAGGTCACAAGTCCTATGCTAGCTAAAACATAAATCAACACCGGTAATTCAAAAACTAACCCCGTTGCTAGACTCATGAACGACACAAATCCAGTTACCGAAGAAACGGTGATAATATTTTGAATCTGGGGACTCAATGAATATGACAATAAAAAATTCGTAGCTACTGGAACCAATAAAAAATAGGCGAATAAAACTCCTGTGAAGAACAATAACGATACTACAAACAAACTTTTGCGAACTCGTTTTATTTCTGCTGCACTCAATGCTGGCTTGACAAAGAGCCATATTTGTTGCACTATGTAGGGAAAACTCACCACAGCACCAATTACGAATGAAATTTTAAATGCCGAAACAAACTGACCTTGAATTTGCTGACTTTGCATATTTAATGCAGGTGGCGACCAACATAAGGCGTCTGATTGAGTGAAAAAACGTCCAGCCTTGCAAAAGAATCGATATCCCCAGAAATTCTCTTTAAACGGGGATAATATAATCAAATCAAAAATTTTCTCAACGAAGAAAAAAGCAATTAACGTTGTTCCAAATAGCGCGTAAGCAATTCGTACCAACCGTGCCCGAAGTTCATCGATATGGTCAAAAAACCCCATATTTTTTTCATTGGGGTATAATTCATCTACATCGACTTGATCCAAAGGCATGGTACAAAATTAGCTAAAAAGTAAGGATTAAGAAACTGTTGATTCAGCTTAGATGAAAATAGAATGACTCAATGCTTTGTGTAGGTGTATTTAATTGTCAAGCATTTTACTTAAACCTGCTCATATCACATCAACATACCACCGCAAACCGAAAGGGTTTGGCCTGTTACGTATTGACTCATATCAGAAGCTAAGAACATGCAAACATTTGCCACATCCTCAGGAGTTCCACCGCGCTTCAACGGAATGGTATCAATCCATCCTTTTTTCACATTTTCATCCAATACTTCCGTCATTTCTGTTTCAATAAAACCAGGAGCTACTGCATTGCAACGAACATTTCTGGATCCCAATTCCTTAGCGATACTTTTTGTAAAACCAATCATTCCCGCTTTAGAAGCAGCGTAATTGGCTTGTCCAGCATTGCCCGTAACACCCACTACAGACGTCATATTGATAATGGATCCTGCACGATTTCCAAGGAAATGTTTTAAAAATGCTTTTGTTAAATTGAAAGCACTTTTGAGATTGGTGTTGATTACTTCATCCCACTGTTCTTCGGTCATTCTGAGCATCAATGTATCACGAGTAATACCCGCATTGTTGATTAACACGTCGATTTTACCAAAATCAGCAATTACTTGAGTTGCTAAATCTTCGCTTTGTTTGAAATCAGCAGCATTGCTTTGATATCCTTTTACTTTTACTCCATATTTTTCAGATAATTCTGATTCAAAGGCTCTGGCTTTTTCCACCGAGCTAGCAAATGTAAACGCAATATTGCAACCATTTTTGGCAAAAACTTCCGCAATTCCTTTACCAATTCCGCGAGAAGCGCCTGTGATTAATGCTGTTTTTCCTGATAACATGGGGGCGAAATTACATCAAAAGTTTAAAAATAAAGCAAGTGAAATTTAAGGATTGTTGAGATGCTCGGTTTGATGTTCAATTCTCCAAGCTTCCACTTTGGGATTCATAACAACAAACCACAACGGGAAAATCAAGCTCAAAACCATCATACCGGGATAACCTGTCGGCATTTGAGGTGCTATTTGATGACTCACTAAATGCTGATACTTTTTATTCGTTTTGTAGTGATGGTCGGAATGTCGCGATAGTTCGAAAAGCAGTAGTCTCCCAACTGGATGATTGGAATTCCAAGAATGATGAAGATCCACCAACTCTAAATACCCATTTTCCAATTTCTTTCTCATTAATCCATAATGTTCAATATAATTAATGGTTTCAAGCAACGTTGCTCCAATGAATGCCGCTAATACCCAAAAGAGCATGATCGACCATCCCCCGAAAAATCCCAATGACCCAACGGCGAATAACTGAATCAATTGAAACTGCAACATTTGATTGGATGGATGGAATTTAGACTTCCCTGCTCGTTTTAGACGTTCAAACTCCAAATGCCAAGCGCTGAACCACGTTTGCACCATAGAGCGAACCCAAAACCACTGCACGGGCTCGTTAAAACGCGCGGTTGATGGATCCTCTTTACTGCCCACATGCTTGTGATGACCGCGATTGTGTTCAATAAAAAAGTGCATATACAACGATGTAAGCAGCAGCGATTGCGCTAATATTTGCTCCGATTTCTTGGACCGATGTCCCAGTTCATGCGCTACATTAATACCGTAACTTCCGCACAGAATACCCATGGCCATTACCTTTCCTAGTGCCACAACGTCCCAACTCGCATCCTTCATAACGTAGATAAAAAATCCCAGCGTGATCCATTGGATGGGAACCATCAGGTATAAAATCCAATCGTACATGGGTGAATTTTTTTCGGGGGATGTTAATTCGGTATTGCTGTTTAATTCTTTTTGGGGAAATTTCGAAGTGTGATTCTTGGATGAAGCCAATGGAGATGCTGCCGCA
>CAZQFZ010000080.1:0-4276 GCA_964592635.1 uncultured Rhizobium sp. | reverse complement strand
CAAAGGAATAAATCCAAATACAAAAACAACAGCCGTCCAACTCATGTAATTATCTACAAGAAGTGAGTACCAAACCGAAACTGCTGGTAATAAGGCAAATAAGTAGTGTTTGGGTTTCATGATTTCAATTTTAGTCATTTCCTTTTGGATATGGATAACTCGATGAATTTTTTGTAGAAAATGATTCTACATTTGCCCAATACTTACCAAGCAATTAGTTTCATTGAATTTCATTGTCTGTAGTTATTTAGAGAAATTGTTTATTTACTGTTTATGATTCAACTCGACTCCAATATCGAATTTCTAAAAGGCGTTGGACCGGCAAAAGCCGAGGCCTTAAAATCGGAATTGGGTATTTTCACGGTTGCAGATTTATTGAGTCATTATCCTTTCCGACATGAGGATCGGTCTAAAGTGATACCCATTTTTGAAGCCCCCCGATATAAAGACGTTTACGTTCAATTTAAAGGTAAAATCATTCCGGGAGGCATGCAGGGACAAGGAGCAGGACGCAGATATACCGCGTTTTTGACCGATGGTTCGGGTGAGATGGAATTGGTTTGGTTTCAAGGAGCTCAATGGATCGAAAAATATTTAAAACCGAACTCTGATTATTTAGTGTACGGCAAAATCAACGATTTCAAAGGGAAATTCTCCATTGCACATCCCGAATTGGAATTGTTGTCACCGGATTTTCAATTATCAAAACTCGGACTGCAACCTGTTTATCCGATGACGGAAGGTCTGAAACGTCGTCGGATAGAAAGTAAACTCCTTTCGCAATTGTGCAAGATGGTGGTTCTATCTCCTGGATTTCAAATGCCGGAAAACATCCCCCAAGAAATCGTTCAAAAATTCAAATTCCCCAATCGAACTCAAGCCTTGCAGATGTTGCATGCACCGAGAAACGTGGAAGAACTGGAATGGGCAAAAAAACGCTTAAAATTTGAAGAACTATTTTACTTACAATTGCGGCATCTGCAAATAAAAGGAAATCGAAATCGCACATACAAGGGTCTGATTTTCAATGAAATTGGAGAGCATTTCAACACATTTTATCAAAATCACATCCCGTTTGAATTGACCAATGCCCAAAAAAAAGTAATTCGTGAAATTCGAAACGACATGAAAACGGGCAAGCAAATGAATCGATTGCTGCAAGGCGATGTGGGTTCTGGTAAAACCATGGTTGCCTTGTTGAGCATGCTGATTTCAACGGGAAATGGGTATCAAGCCTGCATCATGGCTCCTACAGAGATTTTGGCCCAACAACACTTTGAATCCATATCAGAATCGGTTGCTCCTTTAAATCTTACCGTGAAACTTCTTACGGGGTCCACCAAAAAAAAGGAACGACTGCTAACCTTGGAACAGCTCGAAAACAATCAAATTCATATTCTCGTTGGCACGCATGCACTGTTAGAAGAACAAGTAAAATTTTCAAATCTGGGATTAGTTGTAATTGATGAACAACACCGTTTTGGAGTGGCACAGCGGGCTCGTTTGTGGAAAAAGGGCAACGTATTACCGCACATATTGGTTATGACCGCTACTCCCATCCCCCGAACCCTAGCCATGACAGTATATGGCGACTTAGATGTGAGTGTTATCGACGAGCTTCCAAAGGGAAGAAAACCGATTAGAACGGTTCATAAACATGAAACTTCTCGAGGTTTGGTCATGGATTTCATCAAAGAGGAAATTGCAAAGGGTCGTCAAATCTATTACGTTTTTCCGTTGATTGAGGATTCCTCAAAATTGGAACTTCAAAGTTTGATGTCGGGATACGACATGGTAACCGATTATCTTCCTACCCCGCAATACACGTACAGCTTGGTTCACGGTCGATTAAAACCGGCCGAAAAAGAAGCAGAAATGAATAAATTCAAGCGTCATCAAACCGATATCATGATTGCCACCACGGTAATTGAGGTGGGTGTAAATGTACCCAATGCTTCGGTAATGGTGATTGAAAATGCAGAACGATTTGGATTGGCGCAGCTTCATCAGCTTCGGGGACGTGTAGGCAGAGGAGCCGAACAGAGTTACTGCGTACTCATTACGGGAGGAAAATTGAGCGAAAATGGCACCAAACGAATTCGCACTATGGTTCAAACCAACGATGGTTTCGAAATTGCCAAAGTGGATCTGGAGTTAAGGGGTCCGGGAGAGTTAGATGGCACCAAACAAAGCGGGGTTTTAGATTTAAAATTATCGGATATCCGACACGATGAGGCCATTTTAATTGCGGCAAGGATTGAAGCTCAAAACTGGCTGGAAAAAGATGAACTATTGATGTTACCCGAATCGGCTCCTATTCGCAACGAATTAAGTAAATCACCGAATCGCACAATTTGGAGTAAAATTAGCTAAACTACCCCAACTCGTCGAATTTTCCGCTATTTCAACGGATTTTACCAATAATGTTCTGGAATTGATGTAATTTCACGACCTCAATGAATTTCTTCACCGAAATCGGGCAGTATTTTCTCTTTTTGAGATTAACATTTCGTAAACCTCAAAAATGGAGCGTTTTTTGGAGAATTCTCCTGCTTGAAATGTATCAAATTGGAATTGGTTCACTTGCTGTGGTTGCATTAATCGCCACTTTTATGGGAGCAGTAACCACCATTCAAACAGCCAATCAGTTACTAACACCTTCTGACATGTTTCCTACCCAGTTGATTCCCAAATTTGTGGTAGGTACGGTTGTGAGTACGAGTTCTATTCTGGAATTAGCACCCACCATTACCTGCTTGGTTTTAGCCGGTAAAATTGGAGCGAACATTGCTTCTGAAATTGGGAATAAAAAGATTTCTGAGCAAATTGATGCCTACGAAGTGATGGGTATTAATTCCGTGTCATTTGTGGCCTTACCCAAAATCGTAGCAGGACTAATTATGATTCCTAGTTTGATTATTGTGGCGAACTTTTTGTTGATGTATGGCGGTGTTTTAGCTACCAAATTCACCTCTGCCCTAACCTACGACGATCTTATCTTAGGAGCTCGTTTGGTTTTCCATCCTGAATACGTTCGTATCATGTTAATCAAAGGATTCATATTTGCATTTTTGATTACCAGTTTAAGCGCATTTCAAGGTTATTATACCGAAGGTGGAGCTTTGGAAGTGGGCGAAGCAGGAACCCGAGCTGTTACCCGCATTTGTGTTTTCATTTTGTTTTTTGATTTAATCATCGCTCAGATTTTCTTGGGATTATGATAGAAGTTATAGGTCTGAATAAATCGTTTAACGATCGTCAAATCCTCTTTGATATAAACGCCCAATTTATTTCAGGGAAACCCAACCTGGTAATCGGAGCTTCAGGAAGCGGTAAAAGTGTGCTTTTTAAATGCTTGGTAGGACTGTTAATCCCCGAATCTGGCGAAATTCGATACGAAAATCGCGACTTTCTCTCCATGCCTTACGACGATAAATTGAAGTTGAGAAAACAAATAGGTATGCTGTTTCAAAACAATGCCTTATTTGATTCTCTAACGGTCGAAGAAAATGTTGAATTTCCATTGAAAATGTTTTCTGCAATGTCGGCTCAAGAGCGTAAACATCGGGTAAACGAGTGCTTGTCGATGGTTAATCTCGTTAATGCCAATCATAAATTTCCAGCAGAGATTTCAGGTGGTATGAAAAAACGTGTGGGAATTGCACGAGCAATCGCTCTAAATGGTAAATATCTGTTCTGCGATGAACCGAATTCTGGTTTGGATCCGCTCACCAGTCGCGTTATCGACGACCTTATTTCTCAATTAACTGCCGATTTACACATGACTACTGTGGTTAACTCCCACGATATGAAAACGGTGAAGGATATTGGAGAGCACATCATTTTTATTTACCAAGGCAAAAAATGGTGGGAAGGCAGCAAGTCTGAAATAGACCACGCTCGATTATCGAACCCAGAATTGAACGCATTTTTCCAAGCGAGTTTTTAATTTAGGAGCTGGTATTCAAAGCCGCTCGCAATTCCAACGAAGCTGCAATTTTTTCGTAACAATTCGCGTTGTAAATGAGCTGGCATTCACAGCCTGTCGGAATTCGAACTACTAATTATTTCCCTAACGACACTGAGTTGAGTTTCAGACGATTGATGGCATCATTGCCCAAACCACGTACCTTTTTTTGACTCAATCGCAAACTACGATCATAGTATAAAACTATCACAGGTGCCTCATCTGCCAGAATTTGATTGGCCTGAAGAATCTTCTGTTTTCGAATCTTTTCTTTTTCGGGGGAATTTACCACGCCGAACGCAATTTCTT
>CAZQFZ010000079.1:2881-11874 GCA_964592635.1 uncultured Rhizobium sp. | reverse complement strand
TGATACAACAAGAAAGTAGATTAAAAGTGGCTGATAACAGCGGTGCCAAAGAGGTACTCTGTATCCGCGTACTCGGTGGAACTCGTCGCAGATACGCGAGCGTTGGCGATAAAATTGTAGTGAGCGTAAAGCACGCTATTCCTGGTGGAAATGTGAAAAAAGGTAGTGTTTCTAAAGCAGTAGTAGTGCGTGTTAAGAAAGAGGTGCGCCGCCCGGATGGATCTTATATCCGTTTTGATGAAAATAGTTGTGTATTATTGAACAATTCAGATGAGCCAAGAGGTACTCGTATTTTCGGTCCTGTTGCCAGAGAATTGCGCGATAAACAATTCATGAAGATTGTTTCACTAGCCCCTGAAGTTTTATAAAAATGGCAAACAGAAAAAAGATACACGTAAAAAAGGGTGACACCGTGATGGTATTGTCTGGCGATGATAAAGGTAAGTCAGGTCGCGTTTTGGCAGTTTACCCTACCGATAATCGTGCGTTAGTTGAAGGTTTGAATATGGTAACGAAGCATAGAAAACCTACTGCTCAAAACACAAGCGGTAAAATTGATAAAATTGAAGCTCCAATGCATATTTCCAAATTGATGGTTATGGTGGGTAATACTCCTAGCCGTGTTGGTAGAAAGTTGGATGAAAACGGGAAATTACAACGTTATTCAAAAAAGTCTGGTGAAATTATTAAATAATTGAAAGTATGAGTTACGTACCAAGATTAAGAAAAAAGTATTTTGAAGAGGTTGTTCCCGCGATGCAAGCGAAGTTCAACTATAGAAATGGAATGCAAGTTCCACGTATCACTAAGGTGGTATTGAACCAAGGTGTTGGTTCAGCTGTAAACGACAAGAAATTGGTTGATGCGGCTATTGAAGAAATGACGAAGATCACCGGTCAAAAGGCGGTAGCTACCATTTCTCGTAAGGCGATTTCTAATTTTAAGTTGAGAGAAAACATGCCGATAGGTTGTAAGGTTACTTTGCGCGGTGAGCGCATGTACGATTTCATCGATCGTTTAATCTCAATATCTATGCCTCGTATTCGTGACTTTCAAGGTCTTAATGTTAAGGGATTCGATGGTCGTGGTAACTGGACAATGGGTATCACTGAACAAATCATTTTCCCTGAGATTGATATTGATAAGTTAAACCGAATTTCGGGTATGGATATTACGTTTGTAACAACAGCTGAAACTGACGAAGAGAGCTTAGAGTTGTTGCGTTTGTTGGGCTTCCCATTCAAAAAAGATTAAAAGACAATGGCAAAAGAAAGTATAAAAGCTAGACAGCGCAAACGCGAAGCTATGGTGGCTCGTTATGCTGAAAAGCGCGCACAATTGAAAGCGGAAGGTAACTACGATGAATTGCAAAAAATTCCTCGAAATGCATCACCCGTTCGTTTGCGTAATCGTTGTAAAATCACAGGTAAGCCTCGTGGATACATTCGTACCTTTGGTATATGTAGAAATCAGTTCCGTCAAATGGCTTCTGATGGTAAAATCCCAGGTGTAACTAAATCAAGTTGGTAAAATAGAAGAAAATGACTGATCCAATAGCAGACTACTTAACCAGATTGCGTAATGCAATGAAAGCGAATCACCGTGTTGTGGAGATTCCTTCCAGCAATCTAAAGAAAGAAATTACCCGAGTTTTATATGAGAAGGGGTATATTTTGAAATACAAATTTGAAAACACTGAGAACAAGCAGGGTGTAATCAAAATTGCGTTGAAATACAATCCACAAACTAGACAAAGTGCAATTACTTCATTGAAGCGTATCAGTACTCCCGGTTTGAGAAAATATGCTGGTCATTTGGATTTGCCTCGCGTGTTGAATGGTTTGGGTGTAGCCATCCTTACTACTTCAAGAGGTGTTATGACCGATAAAGAAGCACGTCAATTAGGAATTGGCGGTGAGGTTTTGTGTTACGTTTTATAATTATAATTAATCGAAAAGTAAAATATGTCACGAGTAGGAAAAGCTCCCATTCAAGTTCCGTCAGGAGTGAATGTAACGGTTAGCGAAGGATTCGTAACCGCAAAGGGGCCAAAAGGAGAACTGTCTCAATCTATCGCTGCTGGATTTGAAATCAAAGTAGAGGATGGAATGATGACTGTACATCGCCCAAGCGACAGCAAACAGGATAGAAGCCTTCATGGTTTGTATCGTTCCTTGTTAAACAACCTTATCAAAGGTGTAAGTGAGGGTCATACTGTTCAGCAGGAGTTGGTGGGTGTTGGTTACAAAGTTTCAAACCAAGGAAATTTGGTAGAATTTGTAGTGGGTTACTCACACAAAATTTTGTTGGAAGTTCCCAATGAAATCACAGTTACAACCATTACCGAGAAAGGTAAAAACCCAACTATTATCATGAGTTGTGTTGACAAGCAGTTGTTGGGTCAAGTAGCTGCGAAAATTCGTTCATTCCGTAAACCTGAGCCATACAAAGGTAAAGGTATCAAGTTTACCGGTGAAGTATTACGTAAAAAGGCAGGTAAGTCTGCATCTAAGTAAGGATTTAACATGGCAAAGACTAAAGTTTATAGAAGAGATAAAATACGCAAGCGTATTCGCGGCGTAGTTTCGGGTACTGCGGAAAGACCTAGATTAAGTGTTTTTCGTAGTAATTCAGATATTTATGCGCAATTGATCGATGATGCAAAAGGAGTTACTCTGGTAGCTGCTTCATCTCGTGATAAGGCTATTGTTGATATCAAAGACACTAAAGTGGCAAAAGCTGCTTTGGTTGGAAAGAAATTGGCAGAATTGGCTAAGGGCGCTGGAATTGAATGTGTTGTTTTTGATCGCGGAGGATATCTGTACCACGGTCGTGTTAAAAGTTTAGCAGACGGCGCTCGTGAGGGTGGTCTTCAGTTCTAATTTTAAATTTAAATAAAATGTCAAATCTTAGAAATAATAGAGTAAGACCTGGAGATATTAACTTAACTGAAAAGGTGGTTTCTATCAACCGCGTTGCTAAAGTTACCAAAGGAGGTCGTACTTTCAGTTTTACAGCTCTAGTGGTTGTTGGTGATGGTAACGGCATCGTTGGTCATGGTTTAGGTAAATCTGGTGAGGTAATTGATGCTATCAACAAAGGAATTGAGGATGCGAAAAAGAATTTAATTAAAGTTCCTGTTATTAATGGAACAGTTCCTCATGACCAACATGGTAAATTCGGTGGTGGACGTGTATTTTTAAAACCAGCGGCACACGGAACAGGCGTTATTGCAGGTGGTGCTATGCGTGCTGTATTGGAAAGTGCGGGTGTTACTGACGTATTGGCAAAGTCTAAAGGTTCTTCAAACCCACACAACGTGGTAAAAGCGACCTTTGATGCTTTGACTTTAATGAGAGATCCACACACGGTTGCGCAAATGCGTGGCTTAAGTTTGAAAAAAGTGTTTAACGGCTAATAGTTATGGGAAAAGTTAAAATCACTCAAGTAAAAAGTGGGATCGGTTATCCCAAGAACCAAAAAGCCACATTGAAAGCGCTTGGTTTACGTAAAATGAATGCGACTCGTGAATTCGAATTGAATCCTCAAATCGAAGGTATGATACGTACAGTTCAACATCTTATTAAAGTAGAAAACGCGTAATGAATCTGAGTAATCTTAAACCTGCAGAAGGTTCAGTAAAAAATCGTAAGCGTATCGGTCGTGGTCAGGGATCTGGCCGTGGAGGTACGTCAACAAAAGGTCATAAAGGTGCGCAATCCCGTACAGGTTATTCTCGTAAAATTGGTTTCGAGGGAGGTCAAATGCCTTTACAACGTCGTATTCCAAAAGGGGGATTCAAAAATATCAACCGTATGGAATATGCTGCAATTAACCTAGACGTGTTGCAAACATTGGCAGAAGATATGAAAGTGACAAAAATCGACAGAGAAACGTTGATTTCTAAACACCTAATCGGAAAGAACGAATTGTTCAAAGTATTGGGTCGCGGTGAAATGAAAATGTCTTTGGAGGTTCATGCTCATAAATTCAGTGACACAGCTAAATCGGCTATTGAGGCTGCTGGTGGTTCCACACATTTAATTTCCAAATAATCATGAGAAAATTCCTCGATACCTTTAAACATATCTGGTCCATAGAGGAGCTACGAAAGCGTATAATTTATACGCTTTTGTTGTTGGTTATTTACCGATTAGGCTCTTATATTATTCTTCCTGGAATTGATGCAGAAATGCTAGAGGGGTTGAGAGGCCAAACAAAAAATAACATTCTCGGTCTTATCAATACCTTCGCGGGTGGGGCTTTTGCTAGGGGTGCGATTTTTGCACTTGGTATTATGCCCTACATTTCGGCGTCGATTTTCATGCAATTGGTATCAATTGCCATCCCAAGTTTTCAAAGACTACAAAAAGAGGGAGAAGACGGACGAAGAAAAATCAATCAATACACACGTATATTGACAATCGTTTTCACTGGTGTACAAGCATACGCCTATTTAAACAATATCATTGGTACTCCTGGTAATGCGGCGGCATTATTGTTCAACTATGGAGATACTATGTCTAAAACCATGTTCATAGTTACGAACATCTTTTTGTTGACTGCAGGAACTATGTTTACCATGTGGATGGGAGAGCGTATCACCGATCGCGGTTTAGGAAATGGTATTAGTTTGATTATTATGGTGGGAATCATCGCTAGAATGCCAGCGGCTATAGTGGGTGAGTTCTTATTCCGTTTGACCAAAGGTGGACCGATTTTGTTCATTGTTGAATTGGTAATATGGTTCATGGTAATCTTGTTTGTGATCTTGTTAACACAAGGTACTCGCAAGATCAGCATCAACTATGCTAAAAGAATTGTGGGTAATCGTCAATATGGAGGGGCTCGTCAATTCGTACCGATAAAAATATTGTCGGCTGGTGTAATGCCAATCATTTTTGCTCAAGCAATTTTGTTTTTGCCAGCAACGATTGGTAATTTCTATACTGAGGGGAATGCACCCGGTTGGTTGTTATCTATGATGAATCCCAACGGTTTTTGGCATAATGCATTGTTAGTGTTTTTGATTGTAGTATTTACCTATTTTTACACTGCGATTATTTTTAACCCAGTGCAAATGGCAGATGACATGAAGCGTAACAATGGGTTTATTCCAGGTATTAAACCGGGGAAACACACAGCCAACTTCATCGATGGTGTAATTTCGCGTATTACTCTGCCGGGTGCAATATTCATAAGTATTGTTGCCATTCTGCCGGTGTTTGCCTCTATGGCGAACATCAACCAAGAATTCGGACAGTTCTTCGGGGGTACGAGTTTGTTGATTTTGGTAGGTGTTGTGTTAGATACATTGCAGCAAATAGAGAGTTATTTGTTGATGAGAAAATACGACGGATTCATGAGCAACGGAGGAAAATTAAAAGGTCGAATGACCAATGGATATAATCAAGTTGAATTTTAATAAAAAAAATACTATTTTTGCAACCCTTTTCATATGTCGAAGCAAGATGCCATAAAACAAGACGGAGTGATTTCGGAAGCGTTATCAAACGCAATGTTCCGTGTAAAATTACAAAACGGACACGAAATCATAGCCACTATTTCTGGCAAAATGCGGATGCACTACATACGCATTCTGCCTGGAGATAAAGTACAGGTTGAAATGTCACCATATGACCTAACAAGGGGTCGCATAAGCCTAAGATATAAGTAATCATTAATATGAAAGTTAGAACTTCTGTTAAAAAACGCAGCGAAGACTGCAAGATTGTGCGCCGTAAGGGGAAGGTGTATGTTATCAACAAAAAGAACCCAAAATACAAGCAAAGACAAGGATAAACAAAATGGCTAGAATAGCAGGTATAGACATTCCGAAAAATAAGCGAGGCGTAATAGGTCTTACTTACATTTATGGAATTGGTCGCAGTACAGCGGCTGAGATTTTAGATCGTTCAGGTATTTCTCACGACAAAAAAGTGAGTGAGTGGAATGACGATGAGTTAGGTTTGATTCGTGGATTCATCACTGAGAATCTTAAAACAGAGGGTGAATTACGTTCAGAAATTCAATTGAACATCAAACGTTTGATGGATATCGGATGTTACCGCGGTCAAAGACATCGTAAAGGCTTACCAGTTCGTGGTCAGAAGACACGTACGAATGCACGTACAAGAAAAGGTAAACGTAAAACTGTTGCTGGTAAGAAAAAAGCAACTAAATAAAAAAGCGCAGTAAATTAGTATGGCTAATCAAAAGAAAGTAACCAAGAAAAAAGTAAAAGTAGATCCATTGGGTCAAGTGCATATTCGTGCCACTTTTAATAACATAATTATTTCTGTTACCAATATGGAAGGGCAGGTAATTTCCTGGTCATCAGCTGGTAAAATGGGATTCAGAGGTTCAAAGAAGAACACTCCATACGCGGCTCAGGTTGCGGTTTTGGATTGCGCGAAAGTTGCCTATGATTCTGGTCTTCGCAAAGTGGAAGTTTTTGTAAAAGGACCAGGTAGCGGAAGAGACAGTGCGATCAGAAATTTACAAACAGTAGGATTGGAAGTAACGTCCATCATGGATATTACCCCAATGCCACACAATGGTTGTCGTCCTCCAAAACGTAGAAGAGTATAATTTATTAAAGAAAAGAATCAATGGCAAGATATACAGGTCCAAAATCAAAAGTTTCGAGAAGATTTCGTGAAGCGATCTTCGGTAGAGATAAAGCTTTAGAAAGAAAAAACTACGGCCCAGGAATGCACGGAAATTCACGTCGCAGACCAAAGCAATCAGAATATGCAATTCAGCTAGCTGAGAAGCAAAAAGCGAAGTATATTTACGGAGTATTAGAAAAACAATTTAGAAATACGTTCAAAAAAGCGGCTGCTAAAAAGGGTATCACAGGTGAAAACTTGTTGAAATTCTTAGAGTCACGCTTGGATAATACGGTATATAGAATGGGAATAACACCTACACGCAGAAGTGCGCGTCAATTTGTTTCTCATTGTCATATATTGGTGAACGGTGAAGTTGTGAATATTCCAAGTTATCAATTGAAGCCTGGTGATGTGGTATCCGTTCGTGAGCGTTCAAAATCTCTTGAATTGGTAACAGCTTCAACTAGCAGTAACAGAAGTCGTTTCTCTTGGTTAGAATGGGATGGTGCACATATGCAAGGTACGTTTATTTCATATCCTGATCGTGCAGATATTCCTGAGAATATCAAAGAGCAACTGATTGTCGAACTTTATAGTAAGTAATACACAAAACAATATCAAACATGGGTGTTATTCCATTTCAAAAACCAAACAAGGTTGTAATGACCAAAGCCAACGATGCTCATGGGGTGTTCGAGTTTTTCCCTTTGGAAAAAGGTTACGGTGTAACAATCGGCAATGCTATGCGTCGTGTGTTATTGTCCTCATTGGAAGGATATGCGATTTCAGCAGTAAAAATTTCAGGAGTTGAACACGAGTTCAGCACAATCAAGGGTGTGGTTGAAGATGTTGTTGAGATTGTATTAAATTTAAAACAAGTTCGTTTTAAAGCCAACGGCGCAAGCGATGAACTTGAGAAATTGTTCATTACCATTAAGGGTAAAGATCAATTCTTAGCAGGGGATATCGGACGTTACACCAATGATTTTATCATTTTGAATCCTGAACAAGTAATTTGCAATATGGATCCAACTGTTTCTTTAGAGATCGAATTAATGGTTTCTAAAGGACGTGGTTATGTTCCAGCAGATGAGAACAAGCAGAAGGATGCGCCGATAGGTCAGATTCCAGTAGATTCTATATTTACGCCAATTAAGAATGTTAAGTACAACGTGGAAGATTACCGCGTTGAACAAAGAACGGATTTTGAAAAATTGGTAATGGAAGTGACCTCTGATGGAAGTATTCATCCAGAAGAAGCGTTAAAGGAGGCAGCAAAAATTCTTATTGAGCACTTCGTGTTGTTTAGTGATGAAAATATCATGCCTGAAACCAAGGTTTCTAAAGTAGTTGAAGAGGTTGATGAATCTTTCTTGCAAATGAGAAAAATTTTAAAAACACCTTTGGCCGACCTTGATCTTTCAGTTCGTGCTTACAACTGTTTGAAAGCAGCTGAGATTAAAACTCTTGGCGAACTGGTAAATTATCATATTGAAGACTTATTAAAGTTCAGAAACTTTGGTAAAAAATCTTTATCCGAATTGGAAGAATTCGTACGTGATAGAGGTTTACATTTCGGTATGGATGTATCAAAATACAATCTTAATGACGATTAATTAGAATGAGACACGGGAAAAAAATAAATCATTTAGGAAGAACATCTTCGCATCGTAAAGCTATGCTTGCGAATATGGCATCTTCTCTTATCAAACACAAACGAATTGTAACAACTGTTGCAAAAGCTAAATCGTTGCGTGTTTTTGTAGAACCACTTATTACTAAAAGCAAACAACCAACAACACACAATTACCGTACGGTTTTTGCTTACTTAGGTGATAAAGTTGCAGTGAATGAATTGTTTACTGTTGTGGGTGAAAAAGTTGCAAATCGCCCTGGTGGATATACTCGTATATTGAAAACAGGCAATCGTATAGGTGATAACGCCGAAATGGCTATGATCGAATTAGTGGATTTCAACGAATTTTTCGATGGATTTCAGAAAGATCGTAAAAAGTCAACCACTCGTCGTTCTCGTAGAAGCGGTTCATCGAATGCTACTGCAACTTCTGCTGCTCATAAATCAGCGCCTGCAATTGAAGAAATTCAAGATGCAGTTGTTGTTGAAGAGACTCCTTCAGCGGATGATTCGGCTGAAACTACTGAGGAAAAAGCTTAATTTATTGGAATCATTACAAAAAAGGCCATCTTAGATGGCCTTTTTTCGTTAAATGATTTGCAGTATCGTTAATTAATTTTGCTGAATCCTTAAATGATTTTGCAGTTTCGTAAATAAATTTTGCTGAAACGTTAAATGATTTGCAGTTTCGTTAATTAATTTTGCTGAATCCTTAAATGATTTTGCAGTTTCGTAAATAAATT
>CAZQFZ010000079.1:0-2781 GCA_964592635.1 uncultured Rhizobium sp. | reverse complement strand
TTGCTGAATCGTTAAATGAATTGCAGTATCGTTAAATGATTACATCCATCTAATATTGATTCAGCTAATTTCATAATTGGTTTTTCTGCCTCATATTCCACTGTAGAATGTGCAAACTTGAAATAATTTGTGCTTTAACTTTATTTATATTGTTGCAACAATGCCACGATACTACCCTTATCCATCATGCCAGATCGACGGAATAATTGTTGTCCATTTTTAAAAACCATCAAAGTTGGAACTCCAGAGATGTTTAAAGATTGTGCAACCGCTGGATTGCGATCAACATCAATTTTTACAATAACAGCATTATCACCCATTTCCTCTTTTACTGATTCTAATATGGGTTGCATCGCTTTGCATGGCCCACACCATGTAGCAAAAAAGTCGATTAAAACTGGTTTATCAGAGTTAATTAAATCTTGGAATGAACTACTCATTTTTAAGTTTTTAATGTAATTATTGGTTATTTATTCGTATTTCTTAAGGTTAGTCCAACCACCCCCGTTGATAACGGTTTGAAATCCTGCTTTCAATAAAATACCGCGAGCTGAAGCGCTTCTCATGCCAGATGCGCAGCAAGTAATAATGGGTTTAGATTTGTCGAGTTTATTTATTTGGCCCGCAAGTTTATCTAAAGGTATATTCTTGGCTTTTTTAATGTGACCCTGTGAAAATTCACCTGGTGAGCGCACATCAATGATTTGGGCACCATTTTTAATTAGTTCACCCAAGTTTACCGTTTCTTTTTTTCCAAATAATGCAGAAAGTAATCCCATATTGTTTTTGTTATTTTGTTTGACTTGATTAATTAATGTGTTTAAATTGAGTCCATTTTGTATTCCTACTCATGGTTGTAGTTATTAGTTTTGATTCATTCAATGCGTTACAAATTGTGTTTTCATTGAATGTTGCAGAGGTTGTAGATTCATTCAATGCGTTACAAATTGTGTTTTCATTGAATGTTGTACAGGTTGTAGATTGTATATTCATTCAATGCGGCACAAATTGTGTTTTAAAAGAAGGTTTTACTAGTTGTAGATTCATTCAATGTTTTACAAATTTCCCCCGAAAAAAGAAAAAGCATTGTGACATAACGCACAATGCTTTTTCTTTTTATTTAAGTTTTTGTGTAATTTATGCCTATTCAATTTACCATTGAATATTTTTATAAATTTCAGATACTATATCTCAATTAATTCATTGAAGCTATTACGCATTTGTTCATGCTTAATGAATATGAACCATCCTATTGTATATCAAAATTTAGTTCTTTTAAAATATGATCCGCTTCCGAAACATATTTCAAAACGTATAATACGTATCGGATATCACAACCAATGCTTCTGCTGTATTGCTCGTTCCATGCGAAGTCATTGATCGTAGCGGTAAAACTACGATCAAAATTGATTCCAATCAGTTCGCCTTTGTCATTCAAAACCGGACTGCCAGAATTTCCACCGGTAGTGTCCATATTGTAAAGGAACCCGACAATTACTTTTCCGGTTTTAGGGTCTTTGAAAATGGCAGGAACATCCTTTTTGATTAATTTGTCTTGGATGTGTTGAGGGAGGCGGTAATCATCTTTGGTGTTCGCTTTTTCAAATATGCCTTCTAGTGTAGTGAAAGGACTGTGCGTTTCTCCATTATTTGGACTGTAACCTCTTACATATCCATAAGTTAAACGCAAGGTACCATTTGCGTCAGGTATGAATTTCGATTTTAAAAATTGCTCCCTTAAACCAATGTATTGTGGCATCAAAGAATTCAATTGTAAACTGGTTTGCTGCCAAATTTGTCCAACTGTAGTTGAAATTCCATACATATCCAAACAAATCATCACCAAGGGGTCTTGTGATTGAATGAGTTTTAATGGTTGTTGTCTAATCATTTTGCCTAAGTAGGCAGTATCAAACATTTTGCTTTTCAACAGTTTTTTACGCATGTCTGCTTTTAATCCCGATTCAAAACTGCCAAACTTCCCAGGATATTTGAATAATCCAGTTTTCCCAGATTCAATGTAAATTTGATTTACTAAATATTCAAATGTTTTCTCTTCCAATTTAGGATCGATAAAACGGTAGGATTTTAAAGCTTCTTTTTGGAATTCAACTATCAATTTTTCCAAACTCTTTTCTGCACGATAGTGCTGAATAGCGGCTAAATCAAATTTGGCTTTAACAATATCCAACCCCAAATGCCCAACTGCACTTTCATTTTCTAAGAAAATATTGGTAAAATAAAACAAACGTCCTTGCTTTTTCCTTTTAGCCCAAACTTCATCTATACCGTCCAACACCTCTTGTGTCTGTTGAAATTCTTTTGAATCTTTGGGGAAGGCACCGCGCATTGCCGCATCTTGTAATTGACGATTTTGTACCACAGTGGTTCTTCTCAATCCTTGGATTTTGCCCCGGTAGTTTTTTTCGGTGTTTTCCAAACCCTGAATTTTACCAGCAAAAGCAAGACGCTTATTCACATCGGTGTTACTGAATTCTTTCATCCAGTCGATATAGGTTTTATACCAATTTTGAATTAAGGGCAATTGGATTTCTTGTTGGAATTGGAGGTATTGACCGCTTTCATGACGGTAAGTACGACCAGGATATCCCATAATAAAGACAAAATCACCCTCTTGCGTACCATTTGGATTGATTTTTAGGTTCTTTTTGGGTTTGTAGGGAACATTATCCGGAGAATAGGGGGCAGGCTTGCCGTTCTTATCTACGTAGGCACGAACTAAACTAAAGTCTCCATTATGACGAGGCCATTCCCAGTTAT
>CAZQFZ010000078.1:0-11903 GCA_964592635.1 uncultured Rhizobium sp. | reverse complement strand
TGTTTTCGAATCTTTTCTTTTTCGGGGGAATTTACCACGCCGAACGCAATTTCTTCAAATAATCGGTCGAACTGAACATTTGAAAAATGCGTGTAATTGGGTCCGTTGGGACTAAAATATCCCGTGTAAAAACAGGAAAGGTAGTTTTCTGCATCAGGGTAATCGGCGATCCAGGAACCGCGGAACATTCCCAATTTCCCTTGGTTTCGCAATTGTCGCAACATTCCACCTGTTTGCAAATCTATTTCCACATTCAAGCCCAACGATTTCCATACACGCTGTAAATACACCGCTATATCCAAATAATCGGAAGTGGTTGTAAGTTTCAATGCTGCGAATTTCTGGGGATTTTTAACGTACTCTGATTTTTTCAAAAGTTCTGCGGAGGAATAGGAATTTTTGGATGCCGATTTTTCCAACAGATCTGCAGCGGTTGTAGCTTTTGAGTTTAATTCAGTAGGGTTGTCGCTTTCCAATTCAATCGAATTATCCGTCTTCAACAATGCCGGAGGAACGAATCCTTGCTTTCCTTTTTTCCCTAAACCATTCCGGAAAAAACGGATGATTTGTTCTTGATCCACTGCCGTTTGCATGGCCTTTCTCAAGAATTTATCTTTAAACGGATTTAATTTGCCATCTAACGAATCCCCCAAATAAAACCCAATATATTCTGTGTTTAAGAAATCCGTTACCGTTGCATGTATTTTGCTTGCATATTGAGGTTGTAGTTGACCGGTTTTGGTCAATAATTCGTTTCGAAACGAAGCATCTACTCCGTTGAAGAAATCGTATTTTCCGGCCATAAACTGCATAAATGCAGATTGTTTGTTTTTTACAAAATCCACATTAATTGCATCCAATTGGGCCAATTTACCGTGGTAAAATGGATTTTTTCGACTAACCAATTTCACATCTGTTTCCCAACGACGAAGATAAAATGCACCTGTTCCAATGGGTTGAGTACTCATTTTTTCGGGCGACCACGATTGGGTAAATCGAGGAACAATCCAACAATAATTCGTTGCAAGTAGAGACAAAAAAGCGGGAAAGGGTTTATTCAATCTCAATTCTATCATGCTATCATTGATTACATGAATGGGCGAAGATTTCGATGAACACAATTGCGCAATATTCCAGTCAGCTGGTTTTTTCTCTTGTAATTCTCGGGGGATGTCCATTTTGTCGGATAATATCCATGCCCCAGGCGAAGCCACTTTAGGACTTAACAATCGACAAAAACTGTAGGCCACATCGTAAACATGGAGTGCTTGTTTGTTAACAGGTAATTTTCCACTTTTACTCACATCCGTCCAAACAAAATAAACATTGGGTTTTAAGGTAAACTTATACACAGTCCCAGATGGGTCAATTTCAACGGATTTACTGAGCTCGGGAACCGGATTTAACATGCTATCCAATCCCATCAAACCCTCGTAAATTTGGGCACCTATCCATATTTCCGATTGTGATTTTATGAATGCAGGATCGAGTGTATTTACAGAAACATCTTCATTGTATCGGAATATCAAGGGGTTAGAGATTTTATCCACATTTTGATAACGTTTTATTCCCAAAAAAGTGAATAAAACGAGAACGACTAAAGTAGCAATTTTGACTGCTGTTTGGATAACTTTGTTACCCTGCTTAAATCGATGAAAAAGATTACCTACTTCGGACACGCTTGTTTTGAATTGGATTGGAATGGCAAAAGTATTGTTTTTGATCCATTCATTCGAGGAAATTCCTTAGCAAATGATGTGGATATTAAAAAAATCATGCCACACTACCTGTTATTGTCGCATGCACATTCCGACCATGTGGCAGACGCTGTTGAAATTGCTCAACAATCTCAGGCAGAATGTATTGCGATTTACGAAATTTGCAGTTGGTTACAAAAACAGAGTGTTGAGAAGTGTCATCCAACCAATATTGGTGGAAAAGTGAAGCGTGATAATTTAACTATAATCCATACACATGCCGTTCATTCTTCGAGTTTTGAAGACGGAAGCTATGGCGGCGTTGCTGGTGGTTTTGTTATTAAATCTGATTCTGAATGCATTTACTTTGCCGGCGACACTGCATTGTTTTCAGACATGCAACTCATTGGCGAATTGCATCAACCTCAATGGGCCATATTGCCCATTGGCGGTAACTTCACCATGGATGTTGAAGATGCTATCATCGCAGCAAAATTTTTGGGTGTTAAAAAAGTAATTGGAATGCACTACGACACTTTCGGTTACATTACAATTGACCACCAAAAAGCCGTGCATGATTTTCAGTCGGCTGGCATCGAGTTAATTTTATTAAACATTGGAGAGCAAAAGACCCTTGATTAACCACGAGTCTTAGCATCCCCCGAAAAAGAAAAAAAGAAAATGGGCAAAATTATATCAATAGCAAATCAAAAGGGCGGTGTGGGAAAAACCACCACGGCCATCAACTTGGCTGCAAGCTTAGCAGTTCTTGAGTACAAAACTTTATTGGTGGACGCGGATCCCCAAGGCAACTCTTCTTCTGGAGTGGGATTGAATCCCAAAAACATCAAACTCGGATTGTACGAATGTTTGGTGCAAGATATTCGTCCGCAGGATGTGATCATTTCTACTGAAACTCCGTTTTTGGATATTATTCCTTCTAACATTGATTTAGTGGGTGCGGAAATCGAATTTTTAGACATGCCTAACCGTGAAAAAATCATGGAAGGTTTGTTAAAACCTCTAAAATCACAATACGATTTTATCATCATCGACTGTTCGCCTTCTTTGGGATTGATTACAACCAATTCATTGGTGGCTGCAGATAGCGTTATTATACCTGTGCAATGTGAATATTTCGCTTTGGAAGGATTGGGTAAATTGTTGAATACAATTAAAATTATTCAAAATCACTTGAACCGCCAATTGGAAATTGAAGGAATACTGCTAACTATGTACGATAGTCGCTTGCGTTTAGCAAATCAAGTAGTTGAAGATGTTAAAACGCATTTTCAAGATATCGTTTTTGATACCATCATACAACGAAATTCAAAATTGAGTGAGGCACCTAGTCATGGTTTGCCCGTAATTTATCACGATGCCGAAAGTAAAGGATCGGTAAATTATTTAAACTTGGCCAAAGAAATACTAGTGAAAAACGGAATTATTACAGCAACTGAAGAATCAACATTAGCATGACACAAACACCTTTAAAAAAGAAAACTGGTGGCTTGGGCCGAGGACTTAGCGCACTATTAGAAGACGCTGATGAAGTTCAAAGCTCGGCAACACCCAGCAATAACGAGAAACCACTCGGTTCCATATCATTAATTCCCATAGCTGCCATTGAAGCCAATCCGTTTCAGCCTCGTACGGAGTTCGATATTAAAGCGTTGGAAGAGTTAGCTGCTTCTGTGGCGATTCACGGAGTAATTCAACCCATTACAGTACGTAAAATGGGATACGATAAGTATCAAATTATTTCAGGTGAGCGCAGAACTCGTGCTGCTTTAATGAGTGGTTTAACCCAAATACCTGCGTACGTTAGAACGGCAAACGACCAAGGAATGTTGGAAATGGCGTTGATTGAGAACATTCAACGAAGCGATTTGAATGCCATTGAAATTGCCATGAGCTACCAACGATTGTTGGAAGAATGCAGTTTGAAGCAAGAAGAATTGGGAGAACGAGTGGGGAAAGATCGTACCACGGTTACTAACTACCTTCGTTTATTAAAATTACCAGAAGAAATTCAACTGGGTATAAAACAAGGAATTATTTCTATGGGACATGCCCGCGCCATGATTAACATGGAAGACGAATCTGCTCAAATGGCTATGTTTCGCGAAATCATCGAGAACAAATTAAGCGTTCGTGCAGTTGAAAGCCTAGTTAAAGAGAAAAAGTCAGCACCTGATTCGTCCGAAAAATCCACGTACATCAATGGAACGGATTGGGATCCAGAAATTGACCGTATTACTGAAGAATTCCACCGTAAGCTTAGAGCAGCAGTTCATTTGAAAAATGGGGTAAAAGGCAAAGGAAAAATCGTGATTTCATATAAGAATCGTGATGATTTGCAGCGAATTTTGAGTTTAATTGGAGAATAATTCAATTTTCATCGTTTGAAATATATTTTCATACTTTTGGCTTTATTTGGGGGATATTCGCTCGGTGCTCAATCGGCAAACGATACCTTATCCCCCGAAAAAAATACGGCTTCAACCTATGTTCATTCACCGAAGAAAGCCAGCATTTATTCGTTGGTTTTACCGGGAGCAGGACAAGTTTACAATCGTAAATATTGGAAAGTACCCGTTGTTTATGGGCTTTTAGGAGGAGCCGGATATGGATTTTATACATTTAACCAAGAATTGAAAGTCACAAACGATGAATTTCGAAGTTTGTACAGTCAGGGCAAAGCTCCTACTCCACTTCAAATTGACGATAGAAACACGTTAAGAAACCGAAGAGATTTGGCAGGAATTTCGTTTGTATTGGTGTACGTTTTACAAGTAGTGGATGCCACGGTAGATGCTCATTTTTATAAATTCGACATCAATCAAAAATTAAGTGTAGGGATGAGTCCTGAAAACGGACAATTCATTCAACTAACGTATCAAATTTCTGGTAAATAATGCAAAGAATCGAACAAATTAAGGAGTTTTTAAAGGATTCGCCCAACGATTCATTTCTGAACTATGCATTGGCTCAGGAATGGATAAAATTGGGCGATTTAAATGCGGCATTGGATCAGTTTTTGATGCTTATTGAAAACCATCCTGAATACTTGGCAACCTACTATCATTTAGGTAAATTATATATTAAATTAGGCCGAAAAGAAGAAGCCATGTCCGTTTTCGAAACTGGAATTGAAAAGGCGAAAAAAGCGGGCGAACAACATACCCTCAGCGAATTGCAAAGTGCCAAGTTGGAATTGGAATACGACGACGATTGAAGGTTGATATAATGAAAAAAGCTGTTTATTTTCTGTTTACATTATTTTTATTATCGGTATTATTCTTCAAGAAAATCATTGTTTTGCTAATGGTAATTGGTGGTTATTTTATTGCACCTGAAGCGAGTCAAGTACTGTCACATTATTGTTTTGGAAATGGAGATACATTGGTTCTTGATAGTCAATATCTGAAAAAATCTCCAATAATACGTGCTGAAGCGGGGAAATTAAGAATAAACGAAGAAAACAAACACGTTTATTTCAAGCAAAGTAAAGACTGGAGACTATCATATGCGATAAATGGATTTTCAATAAAAAGAACCCGAAATGAATATGTTGTTAAGCAATGGATTCAATTTGATACAACTCAGCGTATTCATACCCGATTGAATCTGGGAATTATACAATTAGTAGTTCCAGATGACATTGTACATACTTATGATTGCACCCCTTTTTGGGTAATTTCTAAGTTTCACAACTTAGATTGATTCATCTTGAATGGATTTAGAATTTTAATTATTTGGGGAGATTTAATTACTTCGATAGATCTGATAATTACTAGATTGAATTTATTTTAGATAAAGAACTATTTCACAACTAATCTAATAAAACAGGGGTTCTGATAACCAAACGGTTCGTCTAATAAAAAATGGACGGCCGCGAACAAAAAACTGTTTGTGAATTTCTAGTCCAAAAAAAAGCCGCCTCGTAGAATAAACGAGACGGCATTTGTTATTTTGGGAAATCATCCCGATTTGAAAATGTTTGTGTTAAGTGGATATTGTTATCGTAAAAAACACTTTTTCTATTTATGTTTTCTCAAAACCGAAAATTAATCTCGGTTCAATTTAGATAACAAACGTAGAATTTCGATGTACAACCAGATCAATGTTGCCAATAAACCAACACCAGCGTACCATTCCATGTATTTGGGGGCACCAGCATTACTAGCTTCCTCTATGAAAGTAAAATCCATAATCAAACTAAATGCTGCAATTCCTGCAATAACCGCACTTAATCCTATGGATAATGGACTATTACCCGCGTAGAAACTAGATAATCCGTGTGCTCCAAAAAGATTCATTACCATCATTACCAAGTAGAATAAACCTACACCAGCAATGGCAAAGAACAATATTTTAGTGAACATGGGTGTAGCTCTTAAAATTCTGAATTTGTAAGCCGCCAACATCAACGCAAATATACCTAATGTAATACCTACTGCTTGCATTACAATTCCAGGGTACATGAATTCAAAGAACATGGATAATGCTCCTAAAACTACACCTTCTGCTGCAGCATACACAGGTGCTAAATAAGGACTCCATGATTTTTTGAACATCATGATTAACATAGAAATAACTCCTATAATCAATCCTCCGATCAAATAACCTTGAACGCCATTATTCATGGCATACTCTGGATCTCCTCCCATTTTGGACCAAATCCAAATTGCAGGAACCAAAAGAGTGAAAAATAATAAAATGGTTTTGTCGATGGTACCTCGTACCGTCATTGCGCCTTCGTATGTGCCCGAACGCACTGAACTAAAGGCTTTTTCTGAAAATAATGGACTAGACATATCTTAATAGAATGCTTATAAAAACAAATATATATAAAATTAACGCAGTAAATGAATAGTTCCGCTGAACTGATAAATTTTATCGCGGAAATCACTAAATTCAATGGTGTACACATAAATTCCATCCTGAGCCGGTTCACCAGACACATTGCCATCCCATCCCACATTGGCATCGGACGTTTCAAACAACTTTTGTCCCCAACGATTAAACACGGCCATTCTGTATTCCTTCTGTCCAGAAATGCTGGGTTTGAAAATCTCGTTCAATCCTTTACCATCTGGCGTAAACGCATTTGGAACAAACATAATTGGATCGTAGTTCAGTTCTATGTCATTACTCCAAGAAATACGATACCCATTGCGCTCATACGCTTTGATTCTAAATTTTTGCGTGTAGCCGTCGGAACCGTTCTCAAAACTATCAGAAATAGGATTGCCGTAAGTTTGGTAAAGAACATATCCCCCGCCCTTAGCCAATTCGCGATACAATTCATACCGTTCTACACCGTTTGCCCATCCCAAATAAGGGGTAAAAGTAAACGCCATTCTTAATGGACCTACTTTAGCACCGGTTAACAAAATACTGGTATTCACATTGCTAAAAATGGTATCACCGCATAAATTTAATACATACGCGCGATAGTCGTACGCCATTTGATCCGGCTTTGCAGAAAAATCAGTATAAACAGAATCCAAAGCATTGCTGGAACCTACATCCCAGAAATTCGAAAATCCAAATGGTTTCCGTTGAATTTGAATAGGTTGTGTATTTCTAGGAGCATTCAACAATTGGTAATGCACTAGAATTTGTCCATCCAACAAAGGCGGTGGAGTAACTGTAACCCATTTACTGGTAAGCGCTGGCTTGTCAAAAAACACATTCCATACCAATGAATCACCAGGACACATTTTATCCGAAACTTCAAACACTCTTAGTCTGCGCTGTGCGGCCAGTGTATCCCATTCTACCTGAGCAGAATTACCGTTTGCAGGTGGAAGAGCAAATTTTCCACCATAAACATTCCAATTAAATGTGCTTCCCGATACCCCACTCACTAAGTACACACTGCTTGAATTTACTGGAGAGCAGATAATTGAATCTCCAGACAATTTCGTGTTTTTAGGTTTCGGATTGATAGTTAACGAAGTGTTATCGTAAGGTCCTACACATCCATATTGTGAAATAACTCGCGCTCGTACAGTATAAGTACCTGGTGTATTCAATGAAATTTGAAGGGTTTTTGTTTCTTGGGATGCAGATACAGGTTGTTTGATTATTCTGTAATTCGCACCGGTAATTTGGACTTCAACAGAATCTTTGATTGCTAGGTTCCAAGTAACGGCATTGAACCAATTACCTGCTGATTCACATTGTTCGGGCAGTGGTTTTTGAGCAAACAAATTGCCACTGGGAATTGGATATAAAACCACATTCAACTTATACACTTTACTCAAACATGGTTTTTGTGCTATGGGATCATAAGCAGTTGCTTGTACCCCAACCCAAGCATTTCCAGCAACACCCCAATCTGCAGTAATTTTGTCTGTTGCTTGTCCTGAAGCAATGCTACCACCTGAAATTGTCCAAGCATAGGTTTCTCCACTTATTTGATTTACAAAATAGGGAACACCATTGGTCAATTCACAAAGCGAAGAATCTCCCTGTGGTGGTTGTCCAATTAAATTGTGTGATTTCACTACTACCAACTCGGAAGTATCAATACAACCAAATCGAGATGTTATTTGAGCAATAACTTTCCCTAGACCCAAACTGCCCCAATCAATTCTCACTTCACCGTTCACATTAGAAGTTTCCATTCGGGCACCCGTTGCCGTCCAAGTATAGGTAGCCCTCCATTCCATGTTTTTTATTTCATACAAAATATTATCGTTGTTCGGACATACGCTGTTTGGACCATCAATTATTGGTTTTATGACTGGAACCCCACGAACGATAAACGTATCGGACGGACTTTGACAGCCACCTTCATTTTCCCCGTAAACGACAATTATTCCTGGATTTTGTGCAGCAAAATCCCAATTGATATTCACAAAATCACCTTGATTTCCACTGCCTTGAATGTTTCCTCCAAAAACACTCCAATTGTATGTTACCCCCGACGTTGGATTCACAGAGTACGTGTAATTTTTCTGTTTAATACAAACAGAATCTTCACCGAGAATTTTAGGTTTTGAGGGTGCTTTGAGTAGCAGTACTTTGAATACTTTTGATGGTGCCGGACACCCCCAACGAGAAGTAACATCCAATACCAAATAACCCGTATCCGAAGATCCCCAATTCACGGTGACGGAATTTCCAGTATCAGAACCAACAATGGCACCGTTGGTAATTCTCCATTTTATTTTATTCAACCAATTTCGATTGGAAATGCTGTATTTTAAGCCCTGCTGCAATTGACAAGCTGCTTTTGGACCAGTAACCGATTCTAGCGGTTTAAATGGTTTGATGGCAATTAAGACGTTTTCATTTACAAATTTTGCGGGACAACCATTGTCGAACGCTTCAAAAATGACGCGATAGGTATCCAAGAAATTAATATTGCAATCGGGTGTCCAGCAGAATGTACTGGTAACTGATTTTTTATTGGCGTTTGCAACGGGCTGAAATGTAGCTTTGGTTCCGGTGTAATTGGCACTTCCCGAGATAATATCCCCAAAAGCGCGCAAAGTAATAATTTGATTGGTGTCTTTCGCATCGAAACCAGTCACTTCTGTGCAAAAAGATTCCCCTGGCTCCAATGTCCAAAAACGTGAACCCTTTTGATACTTCAGTGCAGGTTTGTTATTGGGGGAACAGTTAATCACTAAAATCTGTAGATCCAATCGAATGGTTGAAATTGCAATTCCACTTCTCCATTCTGTTACTTCAATAGCAACTGCAAATCGGCCAGCAGTGGGCGACATGAGCGTGGTAAGACCATTATAGGCATCAATTTTTGCAATTCCGTTATTACCAAATGGACGAGTAGCAGAAAAGCCATTTTTATAATCCACATCAATAAAATTCGACATGGGATCGGAGCAGGTTACAATAACCGGATCGTTATTATTTGCCCCTTGCCAAGGTGTAACCAATTTGAACGATAAAGAGTCGCCATCGGGATCAACTGCACGATTTCTGAGCGTAGTTGTGTCGTTTCGGCAAATAAATGGCACCGGAACTTCTAAGAAATAGGGTGAACTGTTTTGCAGACTGGTTGGAGGAATGGTGGCGTAATACGTTTGTCCTTGGTAAGCCGTGCCAAATTGATCTTGCAAATTATTCTGAGTATTTCGGCAGCATCGTTCCCATTTCAAATGGTAACCTGTAGTGGAATTGGGCAACACCAAAGTGGTTTCATAGATTCCTTGTTCTAAGCAAGCCGATGCAATTTCAGGACAGTTGGTGTTTCCTACGGGATCCACTTTTTTACGACTAAGTAGTTTAATGGTGTAATCGGAATAATATCGTTTATTTCCTCGATACACACACAGTTTGATATCATCATCGAAGGGAACTTCATCCGCGGTTCCATCGCGAGAACAATCTCGGTAAGCAAAAATAGTTACGCGGTATTGAGAATTGGTACCGTTGTTTCCCAAAAAACGATACGTGATAAATCCACCCACCAAATGCGATGATTTCGCAGGAGAAACCAAGACAAAAAGGAGGAATATTGATATGTATTTTAACAATTGTTTCAAAGCGCTAAATCAACTACTAAAATAGACATTATTTTTGCCTTTTGGTTGTAAAGAATCTGCATTTTTTTGAAAATAAACTAATTTCGCAGCATGCATTTTAATCCTGATTGTTTGCATTTCTTGGGACATATACCCTGCAAGCCCCATAAAACCAATGGTTTTCACTGTGAGAACTGCCCAGATTACACCCCTATTGAGAAGAAAATTCTGATTATAAAGTTGGGCGCTATGGGGGATGTAATTCGAACAACGCCCTTGATTACTCGATATAAATCGTTGTATCCGAATGCAAAATTCACTTGGATTACGCTGTTTCCAGATATTTTACCCAAGGGTGAAATCCATGAAATCTACAAATTAGGCATTGAAGCAAGTCTTTATGTTACCAATACCGATTGGGATATTGCCATCAATTTGGATAAAGAAAAAGAAGCGAGTGCATTGTTGAAAATGGTGAATGCCAAAGAAAAATTTGGCTATATTTTGAAGGATGGTGTCAGTCAACCGGTTAATGCGTTAGCGCAACACAAATTCGATACCGGTTTATTCGATGATGTTTCCAAAGCCAACACCAAAAATTACTGCACCGAAATTTTCGAACTCTGCGGAATGGAATATGCTGGAGAACCGTATTTATTGGATAATCACGCTGACAAAGGATTCCAGTGGAATCTTCCCCCGAATAAAAAAATAATAGGTTTAAATACCGGATGTGGCGATCGTTGGACAACCCGTTTGTGGAGTATCGAAAAATGGGTAGAATTAGCTAAGATGATTCAAGATGCTGGTTATTATCCATTGCTGCTCGGTGGAAGTCAGGAGCACGAACGCAATTTAGAAATTCAAAACGGCAGTGGTGCAGATTATTTCGGAAACTTCCCGCTGAATCAATTTATTAATTTGATTGACCATTGCGATGCGGTGGTTACTCAGGTAACCATGGGTATGCACCTCACATTGGGCTTAGGCAAACGAATCGTTTTGATGAATAATATTTTCAATCCGTATGAATTTGATTTATTCAACAAAGGAGAAATTGTACAGCCGCCAAAACCTTGTCAGTGTTTCTATTTGGGTAAATGTAAATTGGGAACATCATGCATGGAAGATTTGAATACACAAACTGTTTTTGATAGCTTGCAGCGGGTTTTGTCAAAATAATTCGAATATTATTTGCACTTTACACTAGGAATAATTAATTTTGCACCCTCAATCGGCGAGGTAGCTCAGGTGGTTAGAGCGCAGGATTCATAACCCTGAGGTCGGGGGTTCAATTCCCCCCTTCGCTACTCCGATACAAGAAAAGTCACCCGAAACGGTGGCTTTTTTTATTGTGCCGTTTTTCTGTGCCATGTTTGGGTTCATCACTTGGTTGTTATTGTCTCCAAACACTTTGATTTCAGGAAGCCCGCCGCGAGCAATAGCAGATAACACTATTTATGTGTTTATTTCTATTCATTTATTCAATTATTCTGTCTATTTATACAGTCGTTCTAAAATGCCCGCTAACGTTTTGGCGCTTGGCGCAGTGGCGGATTACGGAGCACAAAACTGTCAATACACCACAAAAGTTGATGCTAGGTAGAATGTTCAATTAACCACGACACCCGTTATTGAGCCAAACGCCTGTGCCTGTTGCGCAACTCCATGTACAATTATATAGAATTTGCCGGAATTTTGA
>CAZQFZ010000077.1:0-12076 GCA_964592635.1 uncultured Rhizobium sp. | reverse complement strand
TAATTAAACGAACTCCGAAACCGGTTCCGCCTTTGGTTAAATAATGTTGTGAACTTTGTGTAAAAGAAACCCCAGCGATATCAAAATGCAACCAAGGGTAAGCCGTAAAATGCTTCAAAAACATGGCTGCAGATTGAGCGCCACCTGCTCCTTTGCCTAAATTTTTCAAATCGGAAATATCGCCCTTCATTTCTTCGCCGTACTCTTTCCACAATGGAAGTTCAGCTAAGCGCTCATACGTTTGATCACCTATATTTTTTAGTGTATTTTTCACAGAATCAGGAGCAGACCCCATCAAAGCAGCGCCATAAGGACCAATAGCATTTGCAGCAGCACCCGTTAGTGTTGCGAAATCCATAACCAACTCGGGATTGAATTTTTTGGCAAAAGACAACGCGTCAGCCAAAATCAATCGTCCTTCCGCATCAGTATTCAGCACTTCTACGGTGGTTCCGTCGTATTGAGTAATGACATCACCCGGACAAATTGCGTTTTCACCGGGACGATTATCCGTAGCAGGTACCAAACCAATAACATAAATCGGCAATTTCATAGATGCTACACCATAAAGTACACTACCTACTACCGCTGCTCCAGCCATGTCGCATTTCATATAATCCATGCTATTGGGTGTGGGTTTTAAACTCAATCCTCCGGTATCAAAAACCACTCCTTTTCCTACTAGAATTATGGGATTATCGTTTATTGCTTTTGCTGGCTTGTACGTTAAAACTGAAAATGTGGGAGGCAATTGACTTCCTTTATTTACAGCCAACAAACCACCCATTTTTTGACTTTCAATCTGGTTCTTGTGAAGCACTTCTACATGAAAACCTACTTTTTCGCCCCATTTTGAAAACGTTTCAGCCAGTTCTTCAGCAGTCAGCACATTCGAGGGTCGGTTTACCAATTCACGAGCCAGACAAACACTTTCTACCACCTTTGCAGTAGCTTGCAGCTTTGAAGACCATTCATTGCTCGCAATGAGCTGGGGTTTGGATTTTTTTTCGGGGGATAAAAATTCGGTATATTGATATGAAGTCAATAAAAACCCTTCACACAACGAGTCGAAAATTAGGTCTTCATTACCTCCGGTGTTCACATCGGTTACTTCCTTTTCTTCTTGCTCAACGAATTGCACCTGCACCTCATTCAAATTCAATTCTTTGCAACGATTATACACCTTTGCACCTTCTCTTCTTACACGCTCTAATTCGTCGGATTGATTCGATTCTTTACCGTATTTCACGAAAAAAGTCATGGATTCAGCAGTTAAAACTTCCAAATACCACAATGAATTGTTCACATGTCCTAAAAAGGTATCAACCGCCCCATCCGGCAAAGAAATACGCGATAAATCTGCGTCGTTTTCAAACAATACAACTTGAGTCAACATTCTGATTGCAAATTAACGATAAAATCCCGACTATGTGAAGTTGTGAAACTGTCATTTTAACCTAATTTTGCCATAAGATGCAAAAAATCCGAGTAGGTATTTTTTTTGGTGGTCAATCCCGAGAGCGTGAAGTTTCTTTTGCGGGAGGCCGCACGGTTTACGATAATTTAAACAAGTCATTATTTGAACCCATTGCGTTGTTTGTAGATAGTTTTGGAAACATTGTAGAACTGCATTGGGAATTTATTTACAAAGGAAGTATTCGCGATTTTTATCCACCGGCTAACTATTTACCCGATTTGCCTCATGGATTTCAGGTTTATGCTGAGAATTTATCGGTGAATCAGATTCTACCGGCGGATTCATCTGAAGAAATTCCATTACAACAACATAAAGAAGCTCAAAACCGATTACTGCAACCACTAGGAAACGTATTAAGTTGGGAACAAATTGCAGCTAAAATTGATTTAGCATTTTTGTGCTTACATGGAACCTTTGGTGAAGATGGTAGCATTCAAGGTATTTTAGAATGGTTTAGAATTCCATATACTGGGTCTGGTATCATGCCCTCAGCTGTCGGAATTGATAAATATGCCCAAAAAGTTTTTCAAAAACCAGGTAAACTGTATGTCAATTCGTTTACACAAATTAGCAAATTTGACTGGAATTCAAAAACTTCCCCCGAAAAACAAAAATGGCACCAAGAACTTTTGAGTCTATTCCCAAATGGAATGGTTATCAAGCCCGCACATCAAGGCTCATCTCTGGGTGTGAGCATTGCAACGAATGTCCATTTTGACGAATTCAACACCATGATGGACTTGGCATTTTTCAAAATGAACCTAGACATTGTGGACTTTCAATCAAAATCCACCGACGATCAAATCGAATACGTAAAATGGCTAACCGATATTCGCAGTGGACTGGGCTTGCCCATTCTGGTTACCGAAACATCTGCAACAATCAGCAATTCCGCAAATGCCCAACCCATTTGGATCCGTCAACCGGATGAATTATTGAATTTTTTACAAAAATCCAAGTGCAATTTATCACTCGAGGCCGAAGATTCTGAATCACTCGTTATTATTGAATCCCTCATCCAAGGCAAGGAATTCTCATGCATTGTAGTGGAAAACCCGCATGGACAACCCGTTGCTCTTCCTCCAACTGAAATCAGAAAGCCAGGACTCCTATTCGATTACAGAAGTAAATATTTGCCTGGATTGAGTCATAAAGTCACCCCAATCGAAGTGGATGCCAGCATATTAAAGAAAATTCGACAGGCTTGCACAGATTTATACGAATACTTAGGATTTGAAGTGTATGCGCGCATAGATGGTTTTGTTACAGAGGATGGTCAGATATTTTTGAATGATCCGAACACCACCAGCGGCATGATGCCCAGTTCGTTTTTCTTTCATCAAGCAGCGGAAATTGGATTGAATCCATCGCAATTCCTGACATATATTGTACATACATCGCTCAAACGCCGAACTCATTTCCACCCCAAAGGTCAAATCCACCAAAAATTGTTACAGTTTCTTGAAAATGCCATTGAAACACTATCATCATCCCCAGAAAACAGAAAAAAAATAGGCGTTATTATGGGTGGATATAGTTTTGAGCGACACATCAGCATGGAATCGGGTCGTAACATATTCGAGAAAATCAGTTCAAGTAGCGATTTTGAAGCCATACCCTTGTTTTTGGCGGGGGATTCTAGCGCGTACGAATTGTATCGGTTACCCTTGAACATTATGTTGAAAGACAATGCAGATGACATTCGAGATAAGATTCTTCACTATCAAACCAACGCTGCGATCGAAGAAATTCAGCGTGAAACTTCGGGTATAACTCAACAATTTACGACGGGAAATTCGGTTTTTAAACCAGAGAAGATTTCCATGTCACAACTAAAAAAGGAAGTAGATGGAGTATTTATTGCTCTGCATGGTCGTCCGGGTGAAGACGGAACGCTACAAAAGGATTTGTGGAGAGAGGGAATTTACTTCAACGGTTCTCAAGCGCATAGTTCAGAAATCACCATCAATAAATTTGAAACCAATAAAAAGCTTCGCGAGTTGGGCTTTCTGGTTGCCGATCATCGCATGGTAACTAAATCGGATTTTATAACTAATCCGGAGGGTTTATTAAATGAAATTGCCGAACAATTTGGTTTTCCCATGATTGCCAAACCGGCTGATGATGGATGCAGTGCAGCGGTGAGAAAACTAAAAAATACGGATGAATTACATGCGTATCTTTCTATGTTGTTCCGAATAAACCGTGAAATTCCCTTAGAGATTGCTGAAAAAATGGGGGTTACACCTGCGGATGAAATTCCGATTAAAACGGAAATTCTGATTGAAAAGTTCATTGATAAAGGGGATTGTGAACGTTTCTTAGAGGTTACCGGAGGAATGTTAACTCATCTAAATATCGACGGAAGTATTGATTATGAGGTATTTGAACCTTCAGAATCATTGGCTGAATCTGAAATCCTAAGTTTAGAAGAAAAATTTTTAGCAGGTCAGGGACAAAACATCACTCCATCTCGATTTTCTAAAGATCCCAAAGAACAGGAACGAATTAGTTTAGAAGTCCGCAACACATTGGAATCGGTGGCTCGCGCTTTGGATGTAACGGGTTATTGTCGCATTGATGCGTTCGTTAAAATTTTCAAAGATGGCAAAATTGAAACCGTAATTATTGAAATCAATTCACTTCCTGGAATGACCCCTGCCACTTGTATTTATCATCAAGCGGCGATTAATGGATACAAACCCTTTGATTTTATTCGAGAAATATTGAAATTTGGAGAACAATTAAAAAATCGCAATTCGTGAAACCCCTAAAGAACTTTTGGCTGAACATAGCGCTTGCTGCAATGGCCGCTGTAGTAATCTTGTTTATCTCGCTTCAATCTTTGGGGTGGTACACCAATCACAATGAACGCATTCCTGTGCCCGATGTAATTGGACAAACCTACGAAGAAGCGCTTATATCTTTTGAAAAATTGGGTTTAAATGCCAAAATTGTGGATTCCGTTTACAGCGAAAAAGCAGATGTTTTTTCCATTGTTGAGCAATACCCTGGGGGAAATGATGAAGTTAAATCTGGCAGAACTATTTATTTGGTGATCAACACAGGTAATCGACCTAAAGTAAAAATGCCCAAACTGGTTGATATGAGTTTAACGTTAGCAACGGCTGTTTTGAAAAACCGCAATTTGAAATTAGGTAACATAAGCTATGAGTTCGACGAAATTGGCAACAATCTAATTGTTAATCAATTGTATCGTGGCTCGGTAATTCAACCAGGTACTCCACTTCCCACCGGTTCAGTAATTGATTTGGTAGTAGCTTCCAACGATAGAAACAAATTTTCTGAAAGCGATTCATTATTGATTAACGAATCTTCGGATGATGCTGTTTCAGACGAAATGGGGAATTGATTTATTCATATTTTCTTAACCCAAACAATATTTAACTGATTTTTACGTTATTAGGGTTGTTTCGGTTGGTAAAATTCCTAGAAAATGACAAATTACTTGAGTTGAGATTCTTAACTTTGTATTTTCTTTGATTTAGCCGTCGATTATTATATGAGCTTTGTGAAAACCTGGAAAAGTAATCTCAGTTATACGCTACTTTTTGTATTGTCTTTATTTACGGCAGGTGCAAATCATGCACAATTTTTAAAAGTAGTTCCCATTGAATCGATCCCTGAAATCGAAACTGAATTTGCCAAAAATCAATATAAAGTTACTGTTCACCCATTTGCATGGTCTATCAACGACACCATGGATTTGCCGGTTTTTGAAGACTTCTCACAAAATACAGGTTATCCCGATCCTCATAAATGGGTAGATCGTCAGGTTTGGATCAACAATTCTTTTTGTATCAAACAACCAAACGCCAATGTAGCCACTTTCGATCATCTGAATTCCAAAGGCAATCCTTATCAAACTTTAAACAAAAACATTTCCGTATTTGCAGATAGTTTAACATCTCAACCCATTAATCTTCAATTCTATAAGTTTGGAAACAATACTTTTCCTTACAAACCTACCGACAATGTATTCTTGAGTTTTTTTTATCAGTCCCAAGGACTCGGAGATATACCAGAACCCGAAGATTCTTTGATTTTGTATTTCAAAGGAAAAAACAACGTTTGGCACCGAGTTTGGGGTGTGGGCGGGATGAAAATGTCCTCTTTCAAAGAAGTTTATATTCCTGTAGATCGTTTCGACTTTTTGAATCCCGATTTTCAGTTTCGGTTTGTCAATTACACCAAAGCTACCGGAAACTTAAACCATTGGCATATTGATTACATTCGCATGGACAAAAATCGCACTCCCGGTTTCAACGATATCGAAGATGTGGGTGTGGTTTCTGCACAGGCAGGTTTGTGTTCAGATTATTCAAATGTTCCTTACAGTCACTACAAAATCAGTAAAAATAGCATTCGAGGCAAAGGCGCGAACTTAAAGATTCGGAACTTAAACGAAACCGTAACCGTTCAGACCCGTTTTCAATTGGAAATTAACAACGCTTTTGGTCAGCGTTTATTTGAACAGAATTTCAGCGCTAGTTCTCGAAATGTACTCGCCAATTCCGATACTACTGAAAAATTCGATACCCCGTTTTTTGATACTCTTTCCGGCAACACCCCCAAGCTGAGTTACTCTTGGATTATCAATCCTCAAAGTAACGACAATACCCCAGAAAATTACAACGCTATTAATTTGAATAACCGATATTCAATCACCCATCAGTTCATGCCTTGGTACTCCTACGATGATGGATCAGCGGAAGGAGGTTTTGGATTGGATTATGCATTTTTAGGCAATATCCGCGGACAATTTGCCATGGAGTTCAATACCCTGCAAGACGATTCTTTAAGAGGATTAGCCATTTACTTCACACAGGTAAAGGAAGATGTGAGCTTCCGAAGTTTCAAGCTGCGCATTTGGAAAAAACTTTCACCATTGGGTGGACCAGACAATCAAGATCAATTGGTGTATGAGTTTGCCGTGAATCGACCCATTTACAGAGATTCCATCAACCACTTCAATTACATATTCTTCGATAGCGTTTTGTTTTTACCCAAGGGTCAATACTATGTTGGTTGGATTCAACAAATGCCTTATGTACTCAACGTTGGATACGATAACAATTACCGTTATCTGGGAAATGATGTTCACAACCCACATTTGTTTTATAATCTCTTGGGAAGCTGGGAACGAGCTGATTTTTCAATTAAAGGCACACCCATGATTAGAATGATGTTTGGTGACCGGGTAAATTACTCATTTTCTACCGAAAAAATCCCCACAGTAAACGCCAAAGTATATCCCAATCCAGCTCAAAATTTCATCAAAATAGATTGTGGAATTTTCGAAGTAAAAAAAGTAAAAATCATGGATGCATCAGGTAGATTGGTCAGAACCGTTGAAAACTCTGCAGATATTGATATTAGTGAATTAAAAGCGGGTTCTTATTACACCCGAGTTCAACTTTCTGATGGTCGTTGGGGAAGTGTTTCCTTCCAAAAAGTAAACAATCAATAAATCATTAACAAGTATTCGTAAATTTGCTTCAATTATGATTGAAGATATTTCCGTAATCAAATTGAAACAGCGCATGGACGCTGGAGAAGCCATCAACTTATTGGATGTTAGAGAAACTTTTGAATTCGATGAATTCAATCTAAATGGAAAATTGATTCCATTGGGTGAACTTCCAAGTCGCTTAGACGAAATTGAAGATTGGAAAGATCAAGAAATCATTGTCCACTGTCGTAGTGGTAAGCGAAGCGCAACCGCTCAGCAGTTTTTACTTCAAAGCGGGTTCCAAAACGTGAGAAATCTCATCGGTGGTGTTTTAGATTGGCAAAAAGAGTTTGAATAAGGATTTTGCAATCCCTGTTCCACGTTATTTCAAAGGTTTTAAGTTTGGAGTACTTCAAACATTCCATGATGCAAAAAATCAGATTACCTCATTTTTTATGGTTTTTCTTCGGGGGATGTTTAATCGTTCTGTTCCTAAATTTTTGTACATCTTCCCAAAAAACCGGACAAAATCAGTTAGATAGCTCCGATTATTTCTGGAATCTCCACGATACAGTGAACTATGTAGGAATGTCCACATGCATGACCTGCCATGAAAATGTTCATTCCACCTTTATTCACACCGGTATGGGACAATCCTTTGATTCGGCAACACACCAAAAATCAAAAGGTACGTTTCAGAATTTTAAAACCGTAACCAATACTTCGTTTCGATATACGGTTTATGATAAAAATCGGAATTTTTACTACTACCCTTTTTGGTCTAATGACTCACTATTTATCGAGGAATTTAGAGTTGAAAAATCCCAAAAAACACATCAACGCAAAGAATATATATCTTACATAATCGGCAGTGGACAACATACCAACTCCCATTTCTGGAAAGACGGTGCCTTTCTGCATCAAGCCCCATTAACCTTTTACACACAAAAAGGTATTTGGGATTTACCTCCGGGTTTCGAAGCGGTAAATACTTCCTTCGAACGTAAAATTGATATCGAATGCATGAGCTGTCACAACGGTATGCCCGAGGTCAATTATCAATCTATAAATATCTTCAATAAAATTCCCAAAGGAATTGATTGCGAACGCTGCCACGGACCAGGCGAAATGCACGTTAATTTGAAACGACAAGGTGTTTTAGTGGATACTTCGAAAGAAGCGGATCGTAGTATTGTTAATCCCAAAAGACTACCCTATTCTAGACAAGTGGATATTTGTCAGCGGTGTCATTTGCAAGGAAATAATGTGCTGAAGCCCGGTAAATTATTTAGTGATTTTCGTCCTGGGATGAAGTTAAGCGACGTTTTTGAAGTGTACATGCCCAAATACGAAAACAACGATTACTTTGTAATGGCCGGACATTCGGATCGATTCCAGCAAAGTGCCTGTTTTATTGCATCCAATCCAAAAAACAAGTTGGAGTCCTATAATGCGAAAATCAATTTTACATGCATCAATTGTCACAATCCCCATGTGAGTGTGAAAGCCACACAAAAACAAGTTTTCAACCAAACGTGTGTGGGTTGTCATCAGGAACAAAGTAAAAAAAGCAAGTTACAGCAATGCAAACTACCGTTACAGAAGCAAATTCACAACAACGGATGCGTGGGTTGTCACATGCCTGCTAGTGGCACGGAAGACATTCCTCACGTTATGGTTCATGATCATAAAATTCAGCGTCCAAAATATTTCAATGTATCAACTGCATCTGTCAATTCCAAAAACTCATCAAAACTCCAGCCAACTTATTCCAACTACTCTAAAAATTCATCAAAACTCCAGCCAACTTATTCCAACTACTCTAAAAATTCTAAAAACTCATCAAAACCATCCCCCAAAACCACAAATCACACCGAAATAAGCAAAGGCAAATTATTGGGATTGTATTGTGTAAATAATCCATCCCCCAATCAAGTATCGAAAATATCTGCTTATTTGTCGTATTTCGAAAAATTTGATCCACAACCACTTTATCTACAAAAAGCGGAACAGTTAATTAACACAACTGATTTTGATGATCAAATAATTGGAGCTCTAAATGGGGATATTATTAAATTGGAAAAACAGATCCATTTATACTTTTTAAAACGGATGTATTCATCTGTTATTCAATTGGATGGAATTTATCACTTAACTAATGAATCCAATCAAAAATGGGTAGATGTTTGGACATTTTATCGTTTGGCAAAAAGTTATGATTACAATAAAATGATGATAGATGCTTTGGAATATTATCGTTTGACTTATGAAAAAATGCCTTTAAACTTGGATTTTGGTGCTGAATATGCCAATGCGCTGATTCGAAATAAGCGATATTCAGAAGCCAAATCCATACTAACCAAACAATTGAATATCGCGCAAAAACATGCGTTAACCTGGCTTAATTTGGGCTCGATATTATATTTGGAAGGAAATTTATCTACTGCTAAACAGCATTTTCAAAAGGTATTGAATTTGTCGCCCGACAACAAACTAGCGCATCTTTATTTGAGTGAATTATACGCAAAAGTGGGCGAATCGGAAAAATCAGACTATCATTTGCGATTATCCAAATAGGAATTTTTCGATTTTAGATTTTTTTCCTCAAATTTGTAGGGATGTTAGACAAATTCGGAATCGCTCAGGTTATTGCTCGTGAATTGAAGGACGGGTACTACGTAAACTTAGGAATTGGAATACCCACCTTAGTGGCAAACTACATTCCTCAGGGCATTGAAGTGGTTTTGCAAAGTGAAAATGGGTTGTTGGGAATGGGTCCATTCCCTTTTGAAGGAGAAGAAGACGCTGATTTGATTAATGCGGGCAAGCAGACAATTACGATGACAAAAGGTTCGGCTGTTTTTGATAGTGCAACATCTTTTGGTATGATACGAGCTGGGAAAGTCGATCTGACCGTACTTGGGGCAATGGAGGTAAGCGATAACGGAGATATAGCCAATTGGAAAATCCCCGGTAAAATGGTTAAAGGTATGGGAGGAGCCATGGATTTGGTAGCTTCTGCAAAAAACATCATTGTGGCAATGCAACATACGAATAAAGCCGGTGAAAGTAAATTATTATCCCAATGTACGCTTCCTATAACCGGTTTGGGTTGTGTAAAGAAAGTGGTTACCGAATTGGGGGTATTCGAAATTACAGAACGAGGTTTTGAACTTCGCGAGCGAGCCGCAGGTGTGAGTGTTGAAGATATACGCTCAAAAACAGAGGGTCGCTTGGTTATTGAAGGTGAAATCCCTGAAATTCAGTTGTAATTACCATATTAAATTGTAAAAACGCACCTAGGTGTAAAAACCGCACCCAAGTGCATCATCTACACCAAAGTGTAACAACTTTTCCCAATTGTAAAAACCGCAACTAGGTGTAACCACCGCACCCAGGTGTAACAAGCTATTGCAAATCGTTGATATTTGAAGATTCTGCCAAGTTAATAATTACTACAATTCGGAATTGTATTTTGAATTCTGATCTTTAGCCGACTTTTCCTTGGCTTTAAATTGCTTCAATACGAAGTAAACTGCCGTGAAAATAATCACAGTAAATATAACTTCGTACATAAAAACCTCGCTCTTAAAAGAGTCGATCGACATTTGCATGGTATCCGTATTCACTTGTGCAAAATAACTCAATATTCGTGGAATTTTTGCGAGTTTTTATCCCCCAAGAACACAAAAAATAACGTAAATTGCACCTATGACTATATTGAGTTACATTGAATCAAATAGAGAGCGATTTTTAGACGAATTATTTCAATTATTAAGAATTCCAAGCATTAGTGCAGACTCTGCATTTGCCGATGATGTTCGCAAATGTGCTGAATCCGTTGCTGATTTTTTGAAGAAAGCGGGCGCTGACAATGTAGTGCTTGAAGAAACAGACGGGTATCCCATTGTTTATGGAGAAAAAATTATAGATTCCAATCTCCCTACCGTTTTGGTTTATGGTCATTATGATGTTCAACCATCTGTGCCTAATGAATTGTGGCATACACCTCCTTTTGAACCCACAATTAAAGATGGTAAAATTTATGCTCGTGGTGCTTGTGATGACAAAGGTCAGGTATTCATGCATGTAAAAGCATTTGAAACTATGATGCAAACGCAAACCTTGGCTTGCAATATCAAATTTATGATAGAAGGCGAGGAAGAAGTTGGAAGTTCCAATTTGGGTACCTATTGCATAAACAATAAGGAAAAGTTAAAGGCCGATGTTATATTAATTTCCGATACGGCTATCTTAGCCAACGATACACCTTCTATCGATGTTGGATTGCGTGGTTTGAGTTATGTTGAGGTAGAAGTAACTGGTCCAAATATTGACCTTCATAGCGGTGTTTATGGAGGGGCTGTTGCTAATCCAATCAATGTACTTTGTACCATGATTGCTAGTTTACATGATGAAAACAGACACATCACCATTCCCGGTTTTTATGATGATGTGTTGGAAGTTTCTGTTGAAGATCGTGACTCTTTGGCTCGTATTCCCTTCGATTTAGAGGAATACAAAAAACACTTAGATATCCATGATGTTTTGGGTGAGAAAGGGTATTCAACCATTGAACGCACCGGAATCCGTCCTACTTTGGATGTTAACGGAATATGGGGTGGATACATTGGTGAAGGCGCAAAAACGGTATTACCAAGCAAAGCATTTGCAAAAATATCTATGCGTTTGGTGCCCAATCAAAATTCAGACAAAATCACCGAGTTATTTCAAAAACACTTTGAACAAATTGCACCTGCTTCTGTGAAAGTGAAAGTGACTCCGCATCACGGTGGGGAACCCGTTCTCACCCCAACCAATAGCATACCCTTTAAAGCGGCTTCAATGGCTATGAAAGATACGTTTGGTGTTGACCCTATTGCTACTCGCGGTGGAGGAAGTATTCCTATTGTGGCTTTATTTGAAAAAGAATTGCAAACCAAAACCGTTTTAATGGGATTTGGCTTGGATACCGACGCTATTCATAGTCCTAACGAACATTACGGAGTATTCAATTACTTCAAAGGAATTGAAACTATACCCCGTTTCTTCCATCATTTTGCTGAATTAAACAAGTAATATATGGCATTGCTCGATGGTGAAGTTTACGAAGCCTATCGGCACGA
>CAZQFZ010000076.1:0-12147 GCA_964592635.1 uncultured Rhizobium sp. | reverse complement strand
AAAATTTACAATAATTAAAATATGGAACAAAAAATTGATGGTTTGCTTAGACAAAAGAGAAGTAGGTAATAATATTTTAGAATTGATTTCTCACAACAGAAGGCGAGTCAAATTTTAATATGCGGAGATTAAGAGCTTTATTCTCCGCATTAAATGCGGATATTGTTTGATTTGCGGAGAATAAGTGGTATATTCGCTGCATAAAATGCGGAGAATAGGTCGATATATTTATGATTACCCCAATTGGTCCAACTTCACTTGGGATAATAAAAAAGTGCTACTGATACTTGGTGAAGCTAGGAATCGCCAAGGAAAACTCATGGGTAAAATGGAGTCACTCGGTTTTGATCTACAAAATGAAGCGGTTTTAAATACCTTGACACTCGATATTACTAAGTCATCAGAAATCGAAGGAGAGATATTAGATATTGACCAAGTACGATCTTCTATAGCAAGAAAATTAGGTCTTGATATTCCAGGAATTGTTGATTCTGATCGACATGTGGATGGGATTGTTGAAATGATGCTAGACGCAACGCAAAATTATAACCTACCATTAACTAAAGAACGATTGTTTGGTTGGCATGCTGCTCTTTTTCCAACAGGATGGAACCATCTCTATAAAATTACCGTTGCAGATTGGAGAAAAGATACCACTGGACCCATGCAAGTAGTGTCTGGTCCTTTAGGAAAAGAAAAAGTCCATTTTCAAGCTCCCGATTCAGAAAGAATAGAAGAGGAAATGACCGAATTTCTTCATTGGTTAGATAATGAAAATGAACTGGATTTGGTGCTTAAATCGGCCATTGCACATTTGTGGTTTGTAACTATACATCCCTTTGAGGATGGTAACGGTCGAATTACAAGAGCTATAACAGATTTGATTCTGGCACGTTCCGACAAAAGTAGTAATCGATTTTATAGTATGTCTTCACAAATTAGAATCGAAAGAAAACAGTACTATGAAAAACTCGAATACACTCAAAAAGGAGATTCCGATATAACAGATTGGATTTTATGGTTTTTACAGTGTTTAATCAATGCCTTTGATTCCACCGAAGTCTCACTATCAAATACTCTATTCAAAGCACAATTCTGGAACTACCACTCATCTACAATTCTCAATAAACGACAACATAAAATGACGAATAAACTTTTGGATGGATTTGATGGTAAATTAACTTCGAGCAAATGGGCAAAAATCAATAAATGCTCTCAAGATACCGCTCTCAGAGACATTCAAGATCTAATCAAAAAGAATATTCTAGTTAAAGACCCAAGTGGTGGGAGAAGTACTAACTATGAGTTGGTTAGGAATGATATCACTTCCCACTAACTTTAACCAGTTCACCGTCGATTAAGGTTTTGGCAATAGCCATTGCAGGTTCAGATATTACTTTGTCGCCGGCTTTTAATCCTTTTGTGACTTCGAAATAATCAATGTCTTGAATCCCTGTAGTAACTTCTACGGCCTTGGCTTTATTGTTTTCAAGCACAAATACATAGGTTTTACCCGGTACATAGCCTTTATTATTTTTTGTATTGACAGTGGATTTGCTTTCCGTAGGTGCGGAGTTCTCGTCGTTCAAAAGAGCATAAGGATTGCGGTTGGTTAATGCAGCAATAGGCAAAGCTACAACTTGTTTTTTACTCAATGTGCGAATATCTGCCGAAGCCGTCATTCCGGGAAGAAATGGATTTTTTCGTTGTGAGGTAATTAAATCCGCATAGCTTTCGCGATCTAAACGAATTTTTACTACGTAATTCGTTACCTGTTCGGTCATGTTTTGAGCCGCATTGAATTTTGCGGAATTGGCGATTTCGGTAACCACTCCTTTGAAAGTTCGATCGGGATAAGCATCTACGCGAACATCGGCAATATCTCCCTTGTGAACGCGAACTACATCGTTTTCGTTGATATTCACCTCTACTTCCATGGAATTTAAATTACTGATACGCATCATTTCCGTACCCGCCATTTGTGCAGTTCCTACAACACGTTCGCCTTTTTCACTGTTCAATTGTGTCACTATTCCTGACTCAGGTGCGTATATACTGGTTCTTCCTAAGGTTTTACGAACTTCATCCAATCGCGCATCCAAGCTTCTAACATTGTACACCGCGGCCAATTTGTTCTTTGCCGAAACAATGGCTTCGGTTTTTTGCTGCTCATATTGTAAGCGCGCATTTTCCCACTCTTGTTCGCTAATTACTTTTTGATCGTATAATTTTTGCTGACGCTTGAAGTTGCTCTCTGCCAAATTCAATGCCGTTTTTGCCCTCAATTCTTGGGCTTCAGAACCCGCTAAGGCCGCTTTCGCATTATCCAAATTAGCCAACATCTGATTTAAATTAGATTCGTACAATTCGGGGTTAATTCTTAATAAAAGCTGTCCTTTTACTACGCTGTCACCTTCTTTAATGAACATTTCGGTAATTTCACCCGAAACATCCGGAGAAATTTTTACTTCTTTTTCAGGTTGAATCTTTCCAGTAACGCTGACAATCTCCGTAATATCTCTTAACTGAATTTCGTGTACGGTTACTTCGGTAATTTCTTTACCTCCTCCAAATACTTTGGAAAGCACAATTAACAAAACCACCAATCCAATACTTCCCCAAATAATCTGCTTTTTATTTAATTTTATTTTCATTTTGTCGGTTTCTAAATATTTATATTTCCTTAATCTAGTTAAGTTTTCGGTATGTATTTTACGTTTGAATTACATCGAAATCCCAACGGCTAATCTCTATTATTTATGATGGTATTTTATTATTTTCCCTGTTATTTTTGATTTTATTTACTACCCATTAACGTTCCTAACGACAATTCAATATTGTTGGTCATCATCACATCCAAAATAAGCTGTCGTAAAATGAATTCGTATTTTGCAGTTAAGAGGTTTTGGTAAGCCGCAACTTCTGAATTCAATGCCAATTGTAATTCAAAAGGCGTTGATTGTCCTGCTTGATAACGAATTTGTACGAATTCCAAATTCTGTTTTTGAGCTTCGTAGTTTTCTTTTTGTCCTAGATATTGTGCTTTTGCGTTTTCAAAACCAAAGTATGCAGCGCTTACGTCATTGTAAACGGATTGTTTGATACGCAATGCATTTAATTCCGCTTGGGTAATGGCTAATTCGGATTTAGAAATTTGAGTATTCGTAGCCATTTTATTGTAAATAGGAACTGAAAGCGTAGCGCCAAAACTTTGACCAAAATTGTCGCGGATTTGATTTCCAAATGCAATTGTTTGAGTTTGATAATCAAATCGAGGTGCTTCTACAATAGCTCCTGATCCTTGCACTACACCGATTGGAGTTGTTCCGGCTAACGTTACATTTGTGATGGTTTTAGCATTGTCGGAATAAACACTGCTCAAATTTCCCCCGATAAACAAACTCGGAAGCAAGGAACCCTTAGCCACTTTCAAACCCAATTGAGAACTACGCACTTTCAACAAACTACTTTGGTAGTCTGCGCGACGTGCCAATGCAGAATCCATTAATTGATTTAGACCGTATAATAGTTCTGTATTTTCAGAAATGGCTACATCAAAGGGTTGTACTTCAAGAGATTCAGTTGGATCCATCATCAGCATATTTTTCAAGGTTAAGACTCTGGATTTATACAGATTTTCTGCTTGAACGAGGTTGGATTTAGCGTTAGATAGCTGAGCTTGAGCATTAAGAATCAATCCCTTATTTCCTGCACCTTCTTGATTCATGAGTTGAACTCGTTTTAATTCTTTGGAAAAATATTCAATCTGAGATACGGATGCTTTTACTTGTTCCTGACTTTGCAAACACAATAAATACTGTAAAGAGATATTGAGAGCGATATTCTGACGAGTTTGAGTAATATCCAACTCGGTAGATTGAACATTCAAACGATTTTGCTTAATGGTGTTGCGCAATTGTCCTCCGGAAAAAACAGTCCATCCCACTTGAGCTTGCAAAGAGGTATTGCCCACGGTAGTTTGCACGAATTGGTTGGTAAAACGGTCGATACTACGTCCGCTTTGGTAAAACTGTCCTACAGAACCATTTAAGTCCGGTCCCAAATTGAATAGACTCTGACGGTAATCCAGTCGAGCCGATTGATTTTGCATTTGGCTCATTTTTACATCCAAATTTCGGTTAAGTCCTAACTGTATGCATTCCATTAAACTCATGGTTTTTTTATTGGGGGATGCAAAACTTGTGCTTTGAGTGAAAGCGGATTGAATTCCGCTAAATAAAACGATCAAAACTGTAATAAACCGAATGGGCAGGGTAGTTACCATCATAAAGTGTGCAAATCTAATAGTAAGTTAATGATATCAAAGGGGAAATTTCGATAGGACGCGATTTAAAACGATGAAATGTTCACGGTTCAGAACTGGGAGCGGGAGTAGAGCGTTGTGCATTATATTTTTTTTTAGTAGAGTTACAGAAAAGTTCTGGGTCAGTTAAAATGTGGAAAAGAAGACATAGCGATATTAAACAAAATTAGTAATATTGCATTCGAGTTTTGGTTTTTACCGGTCCAAGGCATGGACTGGTGAAATGAAAAGGGAACTTCGGTGTAAGACCGAGACTGTACCCGCAGCTGTAACCTCAGCGTGAATAACGCAAATGTTTAGGCCTTTAGCCACTGTGAAAACGGGAAGGCGCCTAAATGAGGAAGTCAGAAGACCTGCCACACTCGCAAAACAATCCGCTTTCGGGAATAAAAGCGCGGTGGTTCAGGCTTCTTTTTCGGAGGAAATCCATCCACTTTTTATTTTCCGCGAGCGTAAAACTATGGTCAAAAAGGTTTTACATATCGCCCTCTGTTTGTTGTCTGTTTGGATGACACCCGTTTTTGCTGATTTGGCAAATAGCGATTCCGTAAATAATCGGGAATCCAACAACTATGTAAATCCTATTCATTACCATACATTTCGTATTGGGGATTCGTTTTGTAACAGTAAATATCCAATTAATTACCACACACATCTTAGTGGCGATTCCGTGTATAACGTTCCTCCCATTGATACCGTGTTTATCAAAGTTCAACGATCCGATTTCGCTAGCGTTGGTCGATTTAAGTCGATTATAAGTACAGAACTACAAACGGGATTGTTGCATGAACGAATGACTGAAAATGCATCGTTCTTTAAACAGTATGGTGTTTCGGGATCCTCAACCGTGAGTAAAAGGGGAGCGGATGCCACACAAACTCAAGTAGTATGGAATGGTTTACCTATCAATCATCCGATGTTGGGGATGACAGATTTCAACGGAATTTCCTCCTTTGCGTTCAGTGAGATTTTTATGATAGAAGGGGGGAACTCCGCATTGTTTGGAAGCGGTAGTGTGGGGGGAACGATCTTTTTAAATAACCAGTCTCAATTCGAAACCCCGCTGAAAGTATCATTATTGCAGCAATCTAGCAGTTTGAATAATCATCGCTCGGGTTTTGATCTTAAAAATTCTTGGAGAGTTAAATCTGGAAATCGTTGGTTTTTGCAAGCTACATTATCTTCGATCAACGATTACAATCAGTTTCAATTTCAAGACCAACTGTCGGGACAAACCGAAATTCAATGGCGAAATAACATACACTCCGATTTGCAAAATCGAAGCGGTAGAGTAGTATTGGCATTTAAGTCAAAAAAGGCTGTTCAATGGAAATGGGTTACTGAACAAACTCATGTGTTTCGGGAATTGGGCACATTGTACGGTTCAACCAAATTTATAGGTGCTCAATGGGATCGAAATACACGAAGCATCTTAGAAATTAAAAAAGGATTTGACCGTTGGGGAATATCCCAGAAGTTGGGTTACACGCGAGATAATATTGTTTTCCAAGACGAATTGAACGTCCCCCAAAACCCAAAAAACCGAGATACGAGTGTGGCAACCATGCATTTTGCGCAAACGGAATTGTATTTTAAACAGTCACTTTTGGGTGATTTTATTGTGGGATTTGATATTCAGAATCAAGTGGGTAGATCGCCCTATTTTGGGGGGAAGGATTTGGTTAGTACGTCGCAGAATCGATGCTTACCCGCTCAATTTTTGGGATGGAAGAGGCGGTGGACTAAAATGGAATTTTTATCTAATTTTAGATTTGAATGGTTAGAAAAAGTGGCAACATATGGACTGAGTGGCGAATATTTAGTAGTCAAAAATCACAAAATTCGATTCGATGCCCATTCACATTTTCGCAGACCGACGTTGAATGACCAATTTTGGTATTCTCCGGATGCTTTGAAAGAGGGTGTGAAGTCCGAAACCGGTTGGGCAACGGAATTAGGATGGAATACCGATTGGAAAAGTTCAAAACACGGTGATAGATTTAATCAACAAACGGCATTTTACTACAGGGAATTAAATAATCCCATTATTTGGACGCCTACCGGGGCGTTTTGGAGTGCAAGGAATTTTTATTTCGGCAGATATTTTGGTTTGCAATCCGAAGGTAAATGGGTAACTCACGGTAAGACTGTTGGAGCTTGGATTTCGTATCATTTCGATGCAGTGAATGCTCAAGTAAAACGCACTGAAAAAGATGCATATTTTCAACAAATTTTCATTCCCGATTTTATGGGAAATTTAGAAACGGGAATTGCGATTAAACGACATCAAATTTCGATAAAAGCTTCTCATACCGGAAATAGATTCATTCAAACCGACAATCAAAATTGGCTACCGGGATATAGATTGTTTTCATTGGAATATCAATGGAACGCCCTGTGGCTCAAACAACCGATAGTATTGGGATTTTCATTGCAAAATGCAACCAATACGGTATATCAGAATATGCCGGGTAGGCCCATGCCTCCTCGATTTGTTGGAGTAAAAATCAATTATGAAATCACAAAACACAATGCCAAATAATATGAAAATCAGTTTAGAAAATTCGTTAAAATCCATCACATTGGTTTTAGTTTTAAACGCAACAGTTGGATTCAATTCAGGAATAGCTCAAACCATTCCTGTCGCCGTCGCCACATTTGAAGAATACACATCAACTCTTGCCGCCGATCAAGTCGAAGATGGTTCCAAGGGAAATACGAATTACAATTTCAATAATGGTTTACTGATGATGAGTACCAGTTGGGATACCAGTTTTGGAGGATATTTTCAAAGTGGAGGTTGGGCATTTTCAAGAAAAAACTACAATACCGAAGAGGCCAGCGATTTTTCCAAACATCTCTATGCTGCTTCAGCTGGTAAGGGTTATGAATTGTCTGAAGTTTACGCCATTGGATCCAATTCCGCACATATTAGAATAAACCGTGGATTAGATACTTCTTGGAATTTTTATGGGTTTCATGTAACCAACACCACATTTGCGCGCAATTCTATGCTTTTTGGAGATGCATTCGCTAAGAAATTCAATGCAGCAGATAAAGATTCATTCGTTTTGATCATTTCTGGCTTCAGAAAAGGTGAATTAAAAAAATCCAAGCGCTTAATGTTAGCCGATTTTAGGGATGCTGACCCCGGAAAACATTTTATTCTGAGCAGTTGGGAATTCGTAGAATTCAATGAAATCGTGGATAGTCTGCGTTTTGATATGGAGAGTTCAGATAACGGTTCTTGGGGAATGAATACACCTGCATACTTTGCAATTGATAATATCGTACTTACATATCCCGGTTCGGTAAAAAACATCGGCACACTACCGTTGAAGTTGTTTCCCAATCCTGCGTCCAGCAATGTACAGTGGATGTTGCCTGAAAACGAACGTCCCCAAAGCATAAAAATAACCAATTTGATGGGAGCCGTGATGTTGAATGAATCAGCAGAGAGTAATGGGGTGCTGTCTGAAAGCCAAATTTCAAATCAATTAGACTTGCAAAGGCTTCCCGCTGGAATGTATTTGGTTGAGGTTCAAAGTCAATCTCAAAAACGATATGTTTCCAAATTGCAAGTAGCTAAGTAAGCAGTTGAATTGAATAGGAAATACATTTGTCCTTTGAAGTTCAAATGGTGCACAATATTATAAATGGCAAAGTAAGCAGATGAATTGAATTCGAAACAGACTTGTTCAATTTAAAGACAAATAATATCCAACTGAACTGCAAACATCATCGAATCAAAGTATAATGAGTTCAAATATTCATTTCAATAACACATTTTAAATTTCTAAAAAGTCAACTTTTAATGCGAAACAATACAATCACTAGGTTATTGGGGATGCTCCTTGTGAGCATCTTGTTCACCTTGAATGCCTGTATTAAAGAGCCACCCAAACCATCGGGAAATGGGAATCCAAAAAACTTCTCGGGCACACGAGTAGTAGTGCTGTGTGAAGGGAATTACCTGTGGAATAATGCTTCTATAGATGTGTACCTTCCAGATTCTCAAAAAGTCTATAATAATGTTTTTGAAAGCGCAAATGGAACTGATTTGGGAGATGTTTTGCAATCCGCTTTGCTGCTAAATGGTAAATTGAATTTAGTAGTCAATAACAGCGGGAAAATTGTACAATTAGATTCCCGAACTTTCAAAATCACCCAATCCAATTCCGGATTTGTATCGCCGCGATACTTGGCATCGGCAATGGGTAAACTCTTTGTTTCAGATATAAAGTCGCCCTACATCGTGGTATTGGATTCTCAAACATTGCAGAAAGTAGGCTCCATCCAAATCCCAGATCAGATAGTAAACGGTGAATCGTATTGGTCTGAGCAAATGGTGGTTTCGGATTCCTTGGTTTATGTAGCACTCGAATCCGGTAAAATGATGGTAATTCACGCAGTCAGTCTAAAACGAGAATTTGTAAATGCCGAACCGGGATCAACCCAAATTTGTATAGACGCACAGAAAAGAATCTGGATGTTATGTTCGCAAAATGGACAGTCAGTTTTATTGCAGTACAATGCTCAAACGAAAACGCTAGAACAACGAATTCCTATTTTACCTCAATTGAGCAATTCTAACGCCTCGAAAATGGCACTTTCCAAATTGCAGGATAAAATGTACTTGCTGGTAAATGGAAAACTGTATTCCTTACCCATTTCTAACAATACAGATCCTCAGAGTATTTACTCTGTAGCAATTGCAGGCTTGAAAAATGCCTACGGTTTAAATGTCAATCCATTCAATGGGGATATTTACATTGCAGATGCCGTTGATTATGTGTCGAACGGAAATGTGTTGATTTTAGATAGTAATGAAAAATTGGAATATCAATTCCCAACCGGAGTCATCCCCACGGATTTCGTTTTCTTAAAAGAATGACACTTTTGTTGAGTATCTTTGCAGTATAGTTTTTAAACGCGTGCCTTCTTTCTTCAAAATTAGAAACATCGATAAGTTAATCCTTCGGTCTTATATAGGGCCGTTTATGGTCACTTTTGTTCTCAGTTTGTTTCTTTTTTTAATTCAATTTCTGTGGAAATATATCGATGAGTTAGTAGGGAAAGGGATTCCCACAGGAGTCATGATTAAACTTATTGGACTGTCGCTCGCTGATTTAGTACCCATGGCTCTGCCACTGACAGTAATGGTGGCCGCCTTAATGACGTTCGGAAATTTGTCAGAAAGTTTCGAACTCGTGGCCATGAAAGCCAACGGTGTTTCGTTATTGCGAATCCTGCGACCCGTTTTCCTGTTCATGTCTGCCTTGGTCTTTGCCAATTTCTTGTTCTTGAATTTTGTAATACCTAAGGCCAATCTAGAATTTAAAGCCATGCTGTTGGACTTGAGATCCAAAAAACCGGCGTTTAATATCGATGAGGGACAATTTTATCAACAAATCGACGGTGTTGCCATTCGCATCGGTGAAAAAGCAGAAGATAACGAAACGGTTAAGGATGTCTTGATTTACGAATATAAAAACGACGATTCCAAACGACTGAATGTGATCCGTGCCGAACACGGTAAGATGGTAATGTCAGCAGATCAACGTATCTTGAATTTTACTCTCTACAACGGCGTTCGATACGAAGAAATGACATCGGCAGAATCGTATAAACGCACTTTGCCTTTTAATCAAATGTATTTCAAAAAGCAGCAAATGGTGGTGGATTTGTCGAGTTTGGACTTCAAGTTTTCAGATCGCGAGAGGATGTCAACAGATTACCGATTGCTAAATGTAAATCAATTGAATTTAGAAATTGATTCATTTCACATGCGGATGGATAAGCATTATTTAGATAACCAAAATTATTTAAATCGACTGATTCACTATACCCCTAGTTTTCCCAATCTTATTCCCTACAAACATGCTCAGATTGAAGGATTTCGTGCACTCAAGGATACGAATATTTACAATAATTTTTCTAAAACCAAGCACATGGCCATGAAATCTTTAGCCGTTTCGCTGGCTCGAGGTATTAAAGGAACTTTGGATGGTTATGCCTCAACTGTTGAGTTCGAGAAGAAGGATGTTGCCTTGTATCAAAGTGAACTTCACAAGAAATATTCCTACTCATTTTTGTTGATGATGCTCTTTTTAATTGCTGCTCCTTTAGGTGCAATTATTAAAAAAGGAGGAATTGGGTTGCCCTTAGTTATCAGCGTGCTGCTGTTTGTTCTATTTTATGCCATCAACATTACCGGTGAAAAAATGGGTAAGGAGTTGGTGGTACCCGTTTGGTTTGGGATGTGGATGAGCACCCTAGTATTGCTCCCTATCGCGCTGATTATTACTTTTCAGGCATTGAGAGATCGCTCTTTCTTTTCCGGGGGATTCAAATTCAGCTTGAAGTGGTCTCGATTACGCAAAAAATGAAAATTTTAGTTATAGGCAATCGTGTGCCCTGGCCGGTCAGAGATGGGGGGGCAATGGCCACATTTCAGTTGCTGAAATCACTTAGTTTTGAGGGATGTAACGTTACTTATTTTACTCTCAATACCAAGAAACATTGGGTAGATCCATCTGAAATTCAAAAAAATCTATCATTTGCACAGGTCATTTCCGTTCCTCATTTAGTTGAAATCAATGCAATCGACGCGTTTAAAAACATATTCAGTCAACAGAGTTATTTCCTTTCAAGATATCATAATCAGAAAGCAAAGCAAAAGTTGGCTGAATTGCTCAATAAAGAGTCGTTCGATTCGATAATGATAGAAGGACTGTATTCTTCTGTTTTTTTGGATGTAATTCGCCAAAATTTTACAGGCAATGTTGTTTATCGAGCGCACAATTTGGAACATCAAATCTGGACAAGATTGATTGATACAGAAGCCAATTTGTTAAAGAAACTCTACCTCAAATGGCAAGTTAAGCGTTTAAAACGCGAAGAATTGAGGTTCATTGGAAAAGTGGATCAGTGCGTAAGCATATCCCCCGAAGACCAAAAAGCATTCATGCAAATGGATATTGAACTGGGGTTTTCAGGGGCTAATCAAACTGCAAAAAACGCTAAAAATCACAGTAACCTCATTAACCCGAGTAATCCAAACGGAACAGATAACCAAGTTGTTGGTCGTCATTTCTTATATCTTCCAGGAATGGATCCGGGTTTGGTTGAAAAATCGAAATTGCAACCGGATTCCATTTTTCATTTGGCTTCAATGGAATGGGAAGCCAATGTGTCGGGGCTAGAATGGTTCTTGAGTAAGGTATGGCCATTGTTATTGTCGGTTCAACCCCAAATGCAAATCCATATTGGTGGCAAATCTTTGGAAAAGAAAGACCGTCGCTATTTTCAAAGTGGGTTAATCAATCACGGTGAAGTTCTCAATGCTTCAGAATTTATGAAGCACCACGGAATCGGAATTGTGCCTTTATGGGCTGGGAGTGGACTTCGAATGAAATTGTTGGAAGCTATGAGCTTAGGAATTCCTTGTGTTACAACGTCAATTGGTGCACAAGGATTGAATGTGGAGCACAACAAAGAAGTTCTGATAGCGGATACCGCCCAAGACTTTGCAAACGCACTGTTAAAATTGAATACCGACCGCAAATTTGCGATAGAAATAGGCAAAAATGCGTTGAATTACGTTATGAAAAATCACAATTCTGTGAACAATACTAGAGCGTTAATCCAATTTATAAATGGATCCAATGAATAGATATTTAACTATTTACGATTGTATTGAATAAAAAATAACTCATATTTTAATGAATCATCCATCCAATTCAAATAATAATTCTCAAAATAAAAACAGTACTTCAAGCGGTAGCGGTTCGAGTACGTCTGGAAGTACTTCAAGCGGTAGC
>CAZQFZ010000075.1:0-12221 GCA_964592635.1 uncultured Rhizobium sp. | reverse complement strand
ATGGAGAAGGCTGCGCTCGACGAAGTTAAAACCATGCAAAAACAAGCTTGGATTGATTTCACTTCAGAGATCAAAACAGACATTCAAGAATTTGCAACCCTACTTCAGTCGCTCATATCTTTACAAGTTGCTCCGGAAGCATTATCCCATATAAAAAATGATTTATCGCAAATAAGCGATCCAATCAGACGAGATCTAGGCAATGCAATCAATAAATCCTTAAGAATTACACTCAATTGCACCCCAGCTCAACGTCAACCCCTTTTAGATTATTACCAAAAATTCCTCAACGATAACCACGACCGCTATTCATCGCATTTGCATAGTCAAAGTGCTGAAAATGCACTGAACGCTGCTGTTGTTCCCGCTGAATATACCGACGAAATTACCGACGGTTATATGGTTGTTCGAGCTTGTTTTGAAGCCAACATGGAACGCGATCCGCGTATCTTTGCTTTCGGCGAAGATGTGGGAAAAATCGGCGACGTAAACCAAGGTTTCTCCGGTTTACAAGAAAAATTTGGGGAACTCCGCGTTACCGATAAAGGGATTCGTGAATGGAGTATTTTAGGTGAAGGCATTGGTGCTGCAATGAGAGGATTACGACCCATCGCGGAAATTCAGTATTTGGATTACTTACTGTATGCATTAGAACCCATGAGCGATGATTTAGCGACATTGCAATATCGCACCAAAGGCGGTCAAAAATCACCCGTTATTGTTCGTACACGAGGGCATAGACTAGAAGGAATTTGGCATTCCGGCTCTCCTATGGGCATGATTATCAATGCAGTTAGAGGTATGTATGTTTGTGTACCTAGAAATATGACTCAAGCAGCGGGTATGTACAATACCCTGCTTAGAAGTGATGAACCTGCTTTGGTGGTGGAATGTTTGAACGGTTATCGCAGCAAGGAAAAAATGCCTAAAAATATCGGTGAATTCACAGTGCCTTTGGGTGTTCCAGAAATATTGCGATTTGGCGAAGATGTAACTCTAGTAACCTACGGTTCCAATTGCAAATTGGCCGCTGATGCCGTAGATCAATTGGCAGAAGTAGGTATTCGAGTAGAATTGATTGATGCTCAGACTTTATTGCCATTTGATATCAAACATTCCATTGTTGAAAGCGTGAAAAACACCAACCGTCTGGTAGTGCTAGACGAAGACGTTCCCGGTGGGGCAAGCGCATACATACTCCAACAAATATTGGAAACACAAAATGCCTATCGCTACTTGGATTCAGCACCGTTGACGATTTCAGCTAAAGCTCATCGTCCTGCCTATTCCAGTGATGGAGATTATTTCTCAAAACCTTCTGTTGATGATATTTTCAATGCAATTTATCAAATGATGCATGAAGTAAATCCCAATCGTTGGCCTTCATTATTCTAAATTTTAATTCTTCATCGTATAACTCTCATTTAACACAATATTTGAGTCTTTACGCTGAATTTTTTATTGAAAAACCAAAACTAATTCTATCCCAAACTAGATTTAAAGTTAAACGGTTACCTAAATGATTCCATCCAACAACATCCCCAGTTTACTCCGTTTAAGCGGTTTAGAGCCATTCACTCTAACCAATACCACCAACTTTGTGAATATTGGTGAACGAACCAATGTAACAGGCAGTAAAGCTTTCGCTAAACTGATTTTAAATGGCGACTATAACGCCGCTTTGGATGTTGCTCGTCAACAAGTTGAAAATGGAGCTCAAATCATCGATATTAACATGGATGAAGGAATGCTCGATGGCGTAAAAGCCATGACTACATTCCTCAACCTTATAGCTTCTGAACCCGATATTGCCCGAGTTCCAATCATGCTGGATTCATCCAAATGGGAAGTACTCGAGGCCGGCTTAAAATGCCTTCAAGGTAAGGGAATCGTGAATTCGATCTCTTTGAAAGATGGAGAAGCTGAATTTATTCGAAAAGCCAAATTAATCAAACGTTACGGAGCCGCCGTTGTTGTTATGGCATTCGATGAAGTGGGACAAGCCGATAATTTCCAACGCAAAATCGATGTTTGTAAACGCAGTTACGATATCCTAGTTAATCAAGTTCGTTTCAATCCCCAAGACATTATTTTCGACCCTAATATTCTAACCGTAGGAACAGGGATCGATGAACATAATAATTATGCCGTAGATTTCATTGAAGCTACCCGATGGATCAAACAAAATCTTCCGGGAGCTAAAGTTTCTGGTGGTATTTCGAATATCTCTTTTTCTTTCAGGGGTAATAATGCGGTACGCGAAGCTATGCATTCTGCATTCTTATATCATGCGATAAAAGCAGGATTGGACATGGGAATCGTAAATGCAGGAATGATCGACGTGTACGAAGAAATCCCCAAAGATTTATTAGAAAAAATAGAGGATGTTCTTTTAAATCGTCGTCCAGATGCAACTGAGAATTTAATTAATCACGCGGAAACCGTAAAAAGCAAAAAAGCCGATAAAGTTGAAACTCAAGAATGGCGAAATTTACCGGTTGAAGACCGCTTAAAACATAGTCTGGTTAAAGGAATCACTGAGTTTATCGATCAAGATACTCAAGAAGCTTTAGATAAATTACAGGATCCATTAGGTGTAATAGAAGGTCCGCTAATGGCCGGAATGAACTACGTAGGTGATCTTTTTGGGGAAGGTAAGATGTTTTTGCCTCAAGTGGTAAAAAGTGCCCGTGTAATGAAAAAATCCGTTGCCTATTTACAGCCATTCCTCGAAGCTCAAAAAGCCCTAGCTACAGAAAGCCGTACTCAAGGAAAAATACTTTTGGCTACTGTTAAAGGCGACGTACATGATATCGGTAAAAACATAGTAGGTGTTGTACTTGCTTGTAATAATTACGAAATCGAAGATATGGGTGTCATGGTACCCGCTGATAAAATTCTGGCTCGTGCCCGTGAATGGGGTGCCGATATTATAGGACTTAGCGGATTAATCACTCCATCCCTCGATGAAATGGTTCACGTTGCATCTGAAATGCAACGACTAGGTATGAAACAACCACTTCTTATTGGTGGGGCCACAACTTCTCGCGTTCATACGGCGGTGAAAATTGCTCCGAATTATCAATATCCTGTAATTCATGTTACCGATGCCAGTCGTTCCGTTCCCGTTGCAGGCCAACTTCTTAATCCTGAAACTTATGGCGACTTTGCTACGAAACTCAAAAATGAATACACCGAGTTGGCTGAAAATCATGCCAAAAGGCAAGCGGCAAAGGATTTAATTCCCTATGCCGATGCCTACTCAAATCAGTGGAAATTTGACGGATTGGTTCGCAAGCCCAAGCAAATCGGATTTCAGCAAATTACCAACATTGGTATTTCCACTCTCAAAAATTATATCGACTGGACACCTTTCTTCCAAACTTGGGAATTAAAAGGAAAGTACCCAGATATTTTCCAAGATCCTTTTGTTGGAGTAGAATCTAGAAAGCTCTTTAACGACGCCATAGAAATGTTTGAAAACTGGGAATCTGAAAATTCTATTTCATGTAAAGCTACTTTCTTCGTTTTGCCCGTGCGCCGTTGTCATGATGATTGCGGGGTTTATGCCGATGAAGCAGCTACACAACATTTGGGTAACTTCCATTTCTTACGTCAACAACGTAAAATGTCGACAGGTGTTCCGAATCTTTCATTAGCCGATTTTCTGAATCCAGACGATGTAGATTATTTAGGCGGTTTCGCAGTTACCTCCGGAATAGGTTTGGATAAAATTGTAGCGCAATATGACCAAAATCACGATGATTACAATAGCATTATGGCAAAAGCCCTTGCTGATCGTTTGGCAGAGGCTTATGCTGAATATTTGCACGAATTCATTCGTAAAGATTTTTGGGGATATTCTTCCGAAGAACAACTCAGCGTAGAAGAATTAATTCGTGAAAACTACCAAGGAATTCGCCCAGCACCTGGCTATCCTGCGTGTCCAGATCACACAGAAAAGAAATTCTTGTTTGAATTACTAAACAAGCATTACGATACTTCCATTGAATTAACCGAGAGTATGGCTATGTGGCCTGCTTCCAGTGTTAGCGGTTGGTTCTTCGCCCATCCTGAATCAAAATACTTTGGCCTAGGTAAAATACAAAAAGACCAAGTTGAGGAGTATGCTCGTCGCAAAAAAATGGATCTTAACGAAATCGAACGTTGGTTGAATCCTGTTTTGGGATATTGATATACGATTGATTTTAGCCGCTAAATAAACAGAACCTGTTCTATTTAAACGGATTGCTGTAAGCGGGATTTGAAATAAATACCGAATCAGTCATGGTTCTCAAGTAAGCAACTAAATCATCTTTTTGTTGTTGAGATAGGTTCAATTGAATTCCACCATGTGCACTCATTTGCGGATGAATATTCGGATGATCGTAGTTCACACCCGTTGAATAATGTTCCACCACTTCTTCTAATGTATTAAACCGTCCATCATGCATGTATGGAGCAGTTAATGCAATATTCAGCAAGGAAGGTGCTTTAAATGTTCCCAAATCCTGTGAACGGTTAGTTATACCACCTACACCTTTGTCAACTATAGGACCGGGCAACCCATTGGAGGCGATTCCTCCCATCAATGGATTCTGTTGTTGTGCCATTTCACCTCCGTGACAATGGAAACAATCTGCTCCCTTTGTTTTGCCTTGTGCGTCAAAATCAACTAAACCGTTAAATATAAACGCACCTCTTAACTCTGAGGCATTTAATAAATGTGAATTGGTTCCAGGGAAAAACTGATTGAATCGCGAATCCTTACTAACAATAGATAGCAAAAATTGCTCCATAGCCTTTGACATATCTAAAAGATTCGGCTCCGTACCAAAAGCCTTATTGAAATAATCAATATATTTCTGATTTCTGCGCAAACGAGTTTCTAACAAGGGCAGAGTCATTGCCATTTCATTATGTGCTTGTATGGGCTCAAAAACCAAATCTCGCAATGTATTAACCCGAGCATCCCAGAAAAACTTGCGAGAATACGCCATATTAAACAAACTCGGTGTATTTCTCCCTGTTTTCAATCCAAAAACACCCGTACTTATTTTTCTAGGATCTGCAAATGCAAATTCTTGTAAATGACAAGAATTACACGAAACAGATGAATCAATTGATAAAATGGGATCGTAAAACAACATTCTACCCAAGTAAATTCCCTCTACGGTAAATGGATTGTCTTGAGGCAATGCCGGCATTCCAAAATCTACGGGAAATATTTCCGATGGACTAACCAATGTAGGTTTATACACCGGTTTATTTTGAGTGGGATCCTCTTCTCGTTGACAAGATACAACCAACACACCTAGCATTACTGCCAGGTAGAAATTAATTACAGTTGATTTTAATTTCGTTACAAACATCGTGTACTCTCGTTCTAATTCATGCAATCCAGATTGAATTATAATACCCTAGGGCATGATCCCTTCAACCCATTAACTCTATTTTACTTCAGATAACTCAAATACCCCACTTTTCATGTTTTCCAAAACCTTTTGCATTAAAAGAATCTCAATGGTTCCCTCAGAATGACTAACCGCCTTATCTTTCAATGCAATTTCATTAGGGAAACTAAAAAATCGATCCGCATGCATTTTAATAGTGGCAGTTTTAGATGTCTTCTCAATAGAAAAGGCAAATGGAAGTTCATAGTGTCGTACAAACGGCATAGTTGCTGTATGCAAACTGAATCCTCTCGAACTACCACCGCTTGATTCTTTGTACAAACCATCTAAAGCATGAAAAATATATCCACCTGACCATCCCCAATGCAAACCACTTAAATTGGGATTCAATGGATGATCCGCAGGCCATTTGTTCGGGTCACCATGATTTATGGCAGAATCCAAACCAATCATAAACGAAATGCCCTTGTAACTTCCAGAAGGAATCCCTTTGTAGGTGAATCTCGTTCTTTTTCCACGTGGACTAATCCATTGATAACCATCGCCTAACAACAATGTATCGCCATCTTCTTTTATTAATGCCAAATGCGATACAATAAACGACCAATTGGTAACATCAAATAACTCACCCGCCGACTTTGGAAGAAACGTATTGGTTCCCAATGCCGGTAATTCATTTCCGTTTATCAATCCAACCCAATCCAATGTGATTTCTGCAGGTTTCGCGCTGTCTGGCGGATCAACCGGTTTTTTCTCGCAGGATGATAATCCCAAAATACCTAAAGTGAAGGTCAAGAGTAGTGTGATTCTGTATTTTTTCATAATTTTTTAGGACTTAATCCACTTTTTCAAATATACTTTATTATCCGTCGAAATTTTGATAATGTACGTTCCAGATGACAAAGAACTTACTTCCATCACCAAGTTCTGAACTGCACTTTGGCTCGATTCGGATTGGATTAGTTGTTGTCCTAATAACGAAAAAATTTCCACACGAGAAATATTTGGGTTGCGCGACATCACATTCAAGATCTCTCCGTTGCTAGGATTTGGAAATACTACCATTGGATCTTCTTGAATTTTACCCAAATTCAATCCACCTACAGCAGCTTTTGCCAATACGGTTACTTGAGGATCAAAAATGGCCGTGTCGGCATCAAAGTTCATACCAAATACAAATTCTTCTTCCAATTTTTGAGGTGAGAAGAGCTTTAGCTCCTGCTGTCCTGTTAACGTATTGGTAAACAACAACGGAACAGTAATTTTCCAAAAAGGTACCGCAGGATTCGAAGGTGTTTGCTCTATTTTCACCCGCATTTGACTTCCTTTTTGTTCCCAATTTATCTTTAAATAGGGAAACCCATCTCCTTCATACCACTGCTTGAAAAATTCCTGAAAATTCTGACCCGAAACCGATTCCATTACTGCCCTAAATTGTTCGGTTGAAGCAAAGCCATTGGCTCTGTATAAATTCAAATATTTACGACATCCCTCGAAAAACAAAGAATCACCCATCCGAACCCTCAACATATGCAGCAACCAAGCACCCTTGCGATACGTTAACCGTCCATTAAACAATTGATTTACAGTGGAAGTATCTTTCGGTTTTACCGAGCCATTAGGATCCGCAGTGATATCGGCGCGAGTACCCCGCATTTTATCTCTGAATGTTTTTTTATCATAAATATACTCGTAGGCAACAGATGTTAAGTATGTTGCAAACCCCTCATTCAACCATAAATCATTCCAAGAAGCACATGTTACTAAATCACCAAACCATTGATGTGCCAATTCGTGAGCCGTTAAATCAAATGAGAAATTCACCATAAAACTCATGGTTTGATGCTCCATACCTCCTCCCCAAGTAAACTGTGCATGACCATATTTTTCGTTCATAAACGGATACTCAATGAACAAACTGTCAAACAACCGCAACATAGGTAGCACGCGCTTGGCTTCCACTTGAGTGGTTTGTAAAAATTGGGGAAAAACATAGTTTACAACAGGCAAAGAATCCGTACGCCCATGAAACTTTGCATAATCCGTAAACTCTGTATAATTCGTAACCGCAATGGCAACTAAATAGGTGGCAACCGGATGCCGATGCTTCCAATAGTGAACCGATTTCAATGAACTGCTCGTATCCACCTTCACCAAAATACCATTACTACCCACTTTGAAATTTCGATCCGTTTCTACTATGATGTCGATAGAATCAATTTTATCTGACAGAGTTTGCTTGCAAGGCCACCAAAATGGAGCACCATAGGGCTGGCTTAAAGTGTGAATAATAGGTCCAGTGGCATGAGCATCGTACGTGTAAGCACCAAAACCTCCAGGAATCCCAGCCGGATTTCCTCGATAAAATACCGTAAATGAATCACGCTCTCCGTTCTTCCACAACCCTGTTTTATATACAAATACTTTATTGCCTTTACGCGTAAATTTAGTCGAACTACCTGCATATAAAACACTATCAACCACCATATCCGCAATCAAATCAAAAGCCAAAGAATCATAATCACCCCCCACCACCTGGAAAGCAAATAGTACATTTCCAGAAATATTGGAGTTGATCTTCGGATTTAACTTCCAATTGCATCGATGGTATTGGATATCATACCCGTGAAAATTAATAGCACCAGACCTTTTCTGCATGTCCCAAATCGACTGTAAATGTTGCTTTTCCGCACAAATAATGTCCTCACTAATCTGTGCTTGAAGAGGTATAATCCAAATCAACAAAAAGTTAAAAATCCAGCGCATCTCACAAATTTCGCATTTTAATTCAATTCCCCGTTCCTTTCAACGCATTTTCCATAATTTTCAACGAATTTTGCACCGTGAAATATTCTTGGTTACCCGTTTTTATCATCATACTGCTCGGTTGCATTTGGGGAAGTTCTTTTATTCTAATGAAATACGGCCTCGCCGTTTTTAGTCCCTTACAAGTTGCAGGTACCCGATTGGTCGTTGCTGGAGTTGTTTTACTCCCCTGGGTAATCAAATATTCCGTAATCCAACCACTCAGAAAAGAACCATCCAACCTGAATTTTACCGATTACTTCTGGCTTTTTGCATCAGGCGTTTTGGGAAATGCCATTCCCGCTTTTCTGTTTTCTACAGCTGGACGTTTAATTCCCTCCGGATTATCCGGAATTTTAAATGCCTTTACCCCCATGTTTACCCTACTCTTTGCCGTATGGGTGTTCCGTGAACGTTTGGTAAAATCAGGCAGTATCGGTGTAGTTCTCGGTTTGCTCGGAGCCGTGTTTCTATTTGCACCCAGTCTGCTGCATTATGGCGAACCCATTTCCATTCTCGGATCTTTAATGCCCCTAACCGCCGCACTACTCTATGGATTGAATATCAATATTATAAAGTATAAATTAAGCCACCTTCCTGCCATGGTTAAAACCGCTTATCCCTTCGTTTTCGTAGGATTCCTTTATAGCATTCTACTTTGGTACACCCAGTTTTTTCAAGCTTGGGAACTCCATCCCGGCGAATTGAAACTGTTCGAAAGTCGCGGCAATATCAGTGCAAATACCGCCTTCTTCTACCTCTTCCTTTTGGGTTTCTTGGGAAGCGCAGTCTCCATGATTCTCTTTAATTATATCATCAAACACGTTTCTCCTTTAGTAGCTTCTACCAATACTTTCATCATTCCTGTTACCGCCGTTATGTGGGGTTTTGCAGATCATGAACAATTAACATGGAATGTTTTTGTGGGGATGTTCTTTCTGCTTACAGCCGTTTTCATCATTATTCGAAAACCCAACTAATCCCAATAATCTTGATTTTGTTTACATCCGATTTTGATTACATTTGTGTAAATGAACTTCGCAAGTATTTTTGATGCCTCAAAATTTTTAAAATCAGAACTGCCATCCTCTGAAACAAATCAAATATCCGCCCTCAACGATTTAGGAATCCCCAAAGTAATTCCCTCCGCCAGTTCAGGGCTAAATCATATCTACTGCAACAATACACCTGCCTACGATAATTTTAGTCCCGTAGATGCCAAATTGTTGAATCAATTCCATGAAGCCGACACCGCGGCCTACCAGTCTGTCATACAAAAAGCCAACGATGCCGCCAAAATTTGGAAATCATGGCCAGCACCCAAACGAGGAGAAATTGTACGACAAATTGGTAATCAACTCCGAATCCATAAACAAGCTCTCGGAGAATTGGTGAGTTACGAAATGGGAAAAAGCTTGCAGGAAGGTCTAGGAGAAGTGCAAGAAATGATCGATATCTGCGACTTTGCCGTAGGTTTATCTCGTCAGTTACATGGATTAACCATGCACAGTGAACGCCCCGATCACCGAATGTATGAACAATGGCATCCGTTAGGAATAGTTGGAATAATTTCCGCATTTAATTTCCCAGTTGCCGTATGGAGTTGGAATGCCATGATTGCCGCTGTTTGTGGCAATGCAAGCGTATGGAAACCCTCCGAAAAAACCCCAGCAACCGCCCAAGCGGTTCAAAATATTCTTGCTCAAGTTCTCCTTGATAACCAACTGCCCGAAGGTTTGTTTTGTATCATTCAAGGCGGAAAAAACGTAGGCGAATGGTTGTGCAACGACCCAAATGTAACGCTAATCAGCGCTACCGGTAGCATCAGAATGGGCAAAGAAGTTGCTCAAACCGTGGCAAAACGATTGGGCAAAACCCTTTTAGAATTAGGAGGTAACAATGCAATAATTATCAGTGAACACGCCAATCTTCAACTGGCTATCCGAGCGGTTGTTTTTGGTGCAGTTGGTACCGCTGGACAACGTTGCACGTCAACCCGCCGACTAATTATCCACGAAAGTCGCTACCAAGAACTCAAAAACTTACTCTTACAAGCATACAAACAAATCAAAATTGGCAATCCGTTGGATTCATCCAATCATGTTGGTCCTTTGATCGACAAACACGCAGTAGATGCATATTCCAATGCCATTCAACACCTAATCAAAGAAGGTGGAACCGTTTTATACGGAAACCAAGTTCTAAGCGGTGATAACTACCAAAGCGGTTGCTATGTAGTACCTACCATTTGCGAAGCAGAAAATCATTATCACATTGTACAAGAAGAAACTTTTGCACCCATTCTATATTTAATGAAATATACAGATTTAGAAGAGGCAATTCAATTGCAAAATGGCGTAAAACAAGGACTTTCAAGTGCTATATTCACAGATAGACTTCAAGAAGCTGAACGTTTTCTTTCGGCATCTGGATCCGACTGTGGAATTGCCAATGTAAATATTGGTACGTCTGGAGCTGAAATTGGTGGTGCTTTTGGTGGTGAAAAAGAAACTGGTGGAGGAAGAGAATCGGGTTCGGATGCTTGGAAAGCATATATGCGTCGCCAAACTAACACCATCAACTACGGTAGCAGTTTACCCCTTGCTCAAGGCATTGAATTCAACTTTTAAACGGATTAACCATTCCCGTTTAAGTTGTTCCTTTATCAGCAATGCTTGTATAATAGCACTGCTCATATCGTAATGTAACCTACTACTTACTAAATTTATATCTCAACTACCCATTAATAGGCAGTATAGCTAAGCATTTAGGCGATGAAAATTGGATTGCTAACGAATTAAAACTGCTGCCCGATAAAGAAATGTATCTGTGTCGGCTTGCCACTCTTTGGTACATCCAAATAATCAAACCCGTAGGCAAAATCCAACCCTATCAAACCAAACATCGGCATAAACAATCGAATACCTACACCCGTAGCTCGTTTCAACTGAAATGGATTGTATTTATTGATACTCGACCAAGCATCACCAGCCTCCAAAAACGCTAAAGCATATATAGTGGCGGTTTGATTGGTTGTAATGGCCTGACGCAACTCCAAAGTGAATTTGTTGTATATCGGTGCACCCGCCGAACCACCCATAGCAGTTTGTGAAATGGTGTAATTGTCGTAACCCCTTTGTGAAATAATTTCAGTAGCAGCAATATTAAAACCAAATATTCCGGCTCCTCCAACTTGGAATCGTTCAAAGAAAGTTGTACCTAACTTAGGATTATAATATCCCAAGAAACCAAAACGAGCTTTAGCCGTTAATACCAACTTCTTGTACACGGGTGTGTACCATTCAGCATCCAGTTTGAATTTATAAAACTCTGCCCATTTGTACTTCTCCGTCAAACTCATCGTCGAATAATCGCGATTGCTCAGTAAAGAAAATGGAGGGGTTGCTTGAATAGAAGTCATAAATTTCGAACCCGAAGTCGGATATATCGGATCAGAAATGGAACTTCGGGCCAACACAATCTGTGCAGATGGGTTGTAGCTAATTCCTTGGAATCCTTTAGGAAATCCGTAGAATCCGCCATCCATATTTTGCATTCTGTATTGCTGAAAACTCAATGTATATTGAATGTTAAAGAAATCATCCGGCCAGTTCAATCGTTTACCTATACTCAAGTTAATACCCGTATTTCTGAATATTTGCTTCAAAGGATCATTTCTCTGACGGAAATCAAAACTATTCACCGTGTGAAACAAACTTATAGAAAATGAGGTAGGTTTAAAACCACCCAGCCAAGGTTCAGTAAACGATGCTGTATATCCTTGATAGTTGGTTCCGTTACTTTGAGCACGCAACGACAACTTCTGACCATCGCCAGATGGTACAGGATTCCACAATTTCGGATGCAACAATTTGCGAGCACTGAAATTATTCAAAACCACACCTGCTGTTCCTATCAATGTTGGTGTTCTACTAAAGCCATTACCTCCCCATCCTCCAGATAATTCTATTTGATCCGATGGCTTTTCTACTAATTTATACT
>CAZQFZ010000074.1:0-12635 GCA_964592635.1 uncultured Rhizobium sp. | reverse complement strand
TATTGCCCGATGAGTACGCTTTGGAACAGTTTTTGAACAACTTGAATGGCTAATCTGAACAATTCGATGAGTGTTTATCACGCTTGCCGATTTTATCGTAAATTTGTAAAATTAGATATATGAAAAAATTGAATGCAATTGCGACCTGGGTTTTGGTCTTGGTTTCTTCTTTTTGGGGGATGACTTTACAGGCGCAGCAAGATGCAAAATCCAAAACCATTTTGCAAAACGTGAGTCGCTTATATAAATCCTATTCAACCATCACAGCGGATTTTACCTTAACCACCAAAGCAGCTAAACGCAAGCCGGTGAGCAGTTCGGGTAAATTGTGGACTAAGGGACAGTCGTTCAAGCTAGAGTATGCGGATCAGGAAATTTTTTGTAACGGTGTTACTATTTGGGCTTACAGTCCTGATGATGCAGAGGTTACCATCGAAGATGTTAAGAAGCGCACCAACAACATGGAACCCAGTGAGTTATTTACGTTTTATTCTAAAGGATTTAAAGCCAATTATGAAGGTCCGGTAGCATCAGATGATGGCAAAGCCATGCACGATGTGTTGAAATTGGTTCCCAAGAAAAAGGAAAAGTATTCATACATCAAAGCAGAAATTGAACAGGGTAGCTACAAGATAAAAAAGGTTACTCAGTATTACAAAAACGGAACCGAAGTAATCATTGCCGTAACTAAGGTAATTCCAAATTCAAAATTGGAAGATAGTTTCTTCGCTTGGAATGCATCTGCTCATCCTGGTGTGGCGTCGGTTGATTTGCGAAAAACCAATGCAGTAGCAAAGCCTGGAGTTAAGAAGAAGTAATTATTAAATACATCCATTAGGTCTTTTTGATAGTAACATAAAAGGGTCTTTTTGGCAATAAACAGAAAAGGCAATAAACAGAAAAGGCGAAACCTCGGTTTCGCCTTTTCTGTTTATAACGGGATTAGATTAATTTTCCCAATGTATCGGAGCGAGTGTGCTGTAAAAGCAAAAGTTTGCCTACAACACAATCAATCGATGCGAATTACATTTTACCATTCAACACATCGAACATTCTTTGTCCGATTTCTGCTGGACTTTCAACTACGTGAATTCCACATTCGCGCATGATAGCCATTTTTGCTTCAGCAGTATCGTCTTTTCCACCAACAATTGCACCAGCGTGACCCATTCTACGGCCTGGAGGAGCTGTTTGTCCGGCGATAAATCCAACTACGGGCTTGGTTCCATGTTCTTGGATCCAACGAGCAGCTTCAGCTTCCATACCACCACCGATTTCACCGATCATAACGATACCCGCAGTTTCAGGATCATTCATGAACATTTCAACCGCTTCTTTAGTAGTAGTACCAATAATTGGGTCACCACCAATTCCAATCGCTGTAGATTGTCCTAATCCTAGTTTAGTCAACTGGTCAACTGCTTCATACGTCAAAGTACCTGACTTAGAAACAACCCCGATGTTGCCTTTCTTGAAGATAAAACCAGGCATAATACCGATTTTGGCTTCGCCTGGAGTAATGATACCAGGACAGTTTGGACCGATTAAACGACAGTTTTTACCTGCGATGTATTCTTTTACCATCACCATATCTTTGGTGGGAATACCTTCTGTGATACAAACGATCACTTCGATACCAGCATCAGCGGCTTCCATAATGGCATCAGCTGCAAACGCAGGGGGTACGAAGATGATACTTACATTAGCTCCAGCTTCTTTTACAGCAGCAGCAACGGTGTTGAAAACGGGGCGATCTAAGTGAACGCTACCACCTTTTCCTGGAGTTACACCACCAATAACGTTGGTGCCGTATTCAATCATTTGTGTTGCGTGGAATGTACCTTCATTTCCGGTAAAACCTTGTACAACAACTCTCGAATCTTTATTTACTAAAATGCTCATGGGCTAAAATCTAGCGCGAAAATAACGCTTAAGGCGCAAATTCCCAACTTGAAGGGTTATTTCTCAATCAATGAAGTGATTTCTGAGCTCAATGGGGAAGTGGTTGAAGCAAAATAGCCCATTAATTCACCGTTTTCGCTGATGATGTACTTATTGAAATTCCATTTTACTTCGGAATCCAGAACACCATTTTGACTTTTTTGAGTTAACCATTTGTATAAAGCGTGTTGTTGCACACCCTTTACATCCAATTTTTCGGATAATGGGAAAGTTACTCCAAAGTTTTTCTTGCAGAATGTTGCGATTTGCTCTCCGTTTCCAGGTTCTTGTCCTCCGAATTGATTGCAGGGTGTACCGATAATGACTAATTTTTCGGGATATTTTTCTTGCAGTTTCTGCAAATCTTCGTATTGTGGAGTAAAACCACACTCGCTGGCTGTGTTCACCACCATGATTTTTTTGCCTTTGTATTGTGCCAAATTCATGGGTTTACCATCGATTCCATTTACCGAGATAGAATGAAATTCAGAGGTGGGTTTGGAAGAGCTAGATGCTTGAGCATCAATGGTTTTGGATTTTCCAAAAAAACAACCGGTCAATACGGCAACAACACCTGAAGCAAGTAACTTGTTTTTAATAGATTTCATGTCTTTATAAAAGGTAATTATTTCGTAAACAAACAATTCAATCTCACATTTGGTTTCATGAATTATCCGTATTTTCGTATTTATGAATGGGTTCAATCGAATAGCTGCAAATTTCAATCAAAAAACTCGAGTTAAATATATTTCATCTTCTTTTTTTGCGACGGTTTTAAGCGTTGTATTCCTTCTTTTTGCTTCTTGTGAAGAAGAGCCACCTGCCATTCGATCTAATGAAAAACCGCTATTAGATACCACTTATACCTCCGCTCCACCATCCCCACAAACCAAAAAAGTCTTGTTAATAGATATCACTGGTGTTCGTTGCTCTAACTGTCCCCGTGCTGCTGAAACTGCTAAAAGCATTTCGAATTCCAATCCGGGTAGAGTAGAAGTTCTGGCAGTGTATCCTCATATTGGTTCGGGTGTGTTGACCAATCCCTGGGATGGAAACGATACTTTGGTTCTCGCTGAGGCCATCGACTTATTGGTTGCAAAACCTACCACGCTTCCTCGTGGAATGATAGATAATATCGAGTTTAATGGTAATAAAATCATAGACGAGTTGAATTGGTCAACCGCAGTTGCCAACCAACTTTCTAAATCCACTCCCGTAAATTTAGACATTACAACCCAATGGCTAACTTCCGACGATAAAGCGCGCATCCAAATTAAAGCCATTGCCAATCAAGCCACTTCACGAAAATTGAGTTGGGTTATTTGTATCATGGAAGATAAAATTGTAGGAAAACAATCCGATTCTCGTCTTTCTGGTGGCGTTGCCGAAGAATATGAATTTGAACATGTGCTTCGTCAAGTCATTACATCCACTTCCGGAGATATCATTGCTGATCAAGGATTTACATCCCCTGGACAAACCCGCGAAAAGCACTACTTTGTACCCAGAAAATCCAAATGGAAGAAGGAAAATTTGAAATGCATTGTTTGGGTGATGGACAGCGATACCAAAGAGGTGTTGACGGTTACATCGGCTAAATTGGTTCCTTAATTTGATCCCGAATGATTACTTGGGAAGATGCGAAATTGGGTTTCAAGGCACATCTTCAGTTAGAAAAATCGCTGACTTTCAACAGTATAGAAAGTTATTTTCGGGATATTGAAAAATTAGAACTCTGGGGTAGCACTCAAGGAATTAACTTGCCTACAAATTTTACTCAGAAGCAACTTGAACATTTTTCTGCATCCATTGCCGAAATTGGATTTCAACCCAGTTCACAAGCCCGAATTATTAGTGGGGTTCGTGCGTTTTTTAAATATCTGTTGCTGGAGGATTGGATCAAAGAAAGTCCTGCCGACTTTATAGAACCACCTAAGTTGGGACGAAAACTGCCCGTGGTTCTATCTCCCGAAGAAATTGATTTAATGATTGCCACTATAGATCGCAGTACAGCTGAAGGTGAACGGAACGTGGCCATAATGGAAACGTTGTATTCTTGTGGTTTGAGGGTTTCTGAAGTAATTCAATTGCAAATGACTCAGGTGCATTGGCTTGAGCAATATATTCAGGTAATTGGAAAAGGAAACAAAGAGCGCTTGGTTCCTATTTCACCCCGTGCACTCAAGCACATGGAGTTGTATATCAAACAGTGGAGGAAGCACTTAGACATTGAAAACGATTCTAGAAACTTGGTGTTTTTAAATCGACGGGGTCAAGGTTTATCGCGACAATCGGTATTCCTTTTCATCAAAAAAGCAGCATTGATGGCAAGAGTGAAAAAGAACATTTCGCCTCATACATTTCGCCATAGTTTTGCAACTCATTTGGTGGAAGCCGGTGCCGATTTAAGAGCGGTTCAAGAAATGTTGGGACACGAATCTATCACTACAACAGAGATTTACACGCATTTGGACCGGGGATTTTTGGCAGACACTTTGATGCAATATCATCCCAGAAGTATGTAATTGACCTGCATCTAATTGTAATTCGGTACAGTTTGTTGTATTATCTATTCTGTAATGTTCGTTATATTGGATTTTGTATTTGCCATTCGGTAAAATTAGGTACAGATTGATGTAATCTTAAAGTAGGTGAATCAGCGAAATTTAGGCGAAAAATTGCGCTTCCTAATTATTTGAACCAATTGGCCCAAGTCTTTTTCCCTTTAAAAAAATAACCTAGCACCAAACTGTGATGTAAAATTCCTGTTAAGTTGTTTAATTCTTTGGCTTGAGGGTTTCGGGGGAAGTGATGTCGGTTTTTATCGAAATACCGGTGGGCTTTGATGATCTGCCACATGTGTTTAGGTTTTCCTTGTAGTAAGAAAAAAATACCTGCCAAACCGTCGAAAAGTTTACGTTCAAAAATGCGTTTTTCTCGAATGGAGTCGGGCAAATTCTTGTGCAACATTAACAAACCATTGCGGAAATTCAAGTACGTTTTTTTGGGGTTTTGATTGGAAAGTGTGGCCCCACCCATGTGATAGACTTGGCTTTGGGGACAAGCGTAAATTTCGTAACCCATGGTTTTTAATCGCCAGCACAAATCTATTTCTTCCATGTGAGCAAAAAATGCTTCGTCGAGACCTTGGGCTTCTTCCCAACACGTTCTTTTAATAAATAGAGCTGCTCCAGAAGCCCAAAAAACGGGCTGTGTTTCGGGATATTGATTGGAATTGAATTCCACATTTCCGAAAATTCTTCCCCTACAAAAAGGAAAACCAAACTTGTCCATAAAACCACCAGCGGCTCCGGCGTATTCGAATTTATCTCTATGAAAATAATCCAAGATTGCGGGTTGAGCAGCGCCGAAATGGGGTTGGTTTTGTGCCAATTGAATGAGTGGTTGCAGCCAATTTACTTCAGGTTCAGCATCGGAATTGAGCAGCACAAAATAATCGGCAGTTCTATTTTTAAGCGCGCGATTGTAACCACCGGCGAAGCCAGTATTGGAATCCAATTGGATCAATTCTATTTCCGGATAATTTGTTTTAACCCATTCAGAACTACCGTCATTCGAGCAATTATCCGCAACTACAATCTGCACTCCAGGTAATTGGGAGTATAGAATTACTTGTGGGAGACATTGTGCGAGAATATCCTTAGTGTTGTAATTTAGAATTACGACATCAATTCGGGGATGGTTTTCGTTTTGGTTGTGGGATGGGGTAGTATTGGAATCGAGCGACATTTTATGGCTTCGAATTTACTTGAAAGGCATGAAAATAAAACGAGTATTTTCTCCTGAAAGCCATAAAACGCAATAATTCTTAGAGGGATCGCCGTACGCTTTTTTGAAATCGGTTAATCGGTCTTGTTGTATGATATTCAGTTCAATGAGTCGTTCAAGAGTGGTGGCATTTATGCTGTATTGAAATCCGTATTCGGAGCGATCGAAAAGGAGTTCTCCAATTTGTGCATTTTCTTGGTGAGCAACGAAAATGGGGAGTTCTGTAAATTTATGTTGAATCATTTCAGACGAAACTTCCTTTAATTCAGCTTTAAGTTGAACTAATTGAAGTTTTAGATTTTCTAGATCAGTTGGTAAATTGGATTGTGCATTCATGATGAAATGGAACGTCTATTGTGCTGGAATTGAACGTTAAAAACAAGCCCAGATTTCTATTATTTCAAAATTATTTTACGCGTGGTTGTTCCAATTCCGGGTGATTGAACTTGGATAAAGTACCATCCTTTGGGTAATTCTGAAACATCCATTTTGGTTGAAGTAGAAGTAGCAGAAGATATGCTGTTACTGTTCTTGTCTTCAACGGTATTGTTTGTGCTACCGGAATTCTTCGAAGGAAGTGTAGATTGACGTAATACCTCGGTACCGTTCAGGGTAAATATCTTCACCTCAGAAATGGGATGAATGGATTTAACTTGAATATAATCGCTTGCTGGATTCGGATAGACCACAAAACCAATTTCATTGTTGGGTTTCTGTGTTCCAGTATATCGATCTTTCAGTTTTAAATACCACATTCCTCGGCCGTGTGTGAATGCATACAAGGCGCGGTCGGAGTTGCGAATTTTCACTTCGTGAACTGCAACATTGGGGATGGTCATTTCTTTTTCCCAAGTTTTACCTCCATCTAATGTATAATACAAACCAAAATCAGTTGCTGCAAAGATATAATGTTCAGGATTCCAAGGGTCAACGGCTACAGAATTTACGGGCAAACCTTCAGGTAAATTTCCAGAGATATTCTCCCATACGGGTTTTGCAGAATCCAAGTTGCTTACTTTCCATAAGCGAGGTTGATTGCTGTTGTTGGAGAACGCTACAAAAATTTGGTATTTGTTTTTGGGATTGACCTCAATAAAATTCAAGAAATCATTGGTTATGCTGCTTGGAGCAGAACTATTAAAGTTGACTTCAGTTCCAATAGCGGTAGAAGCATTTTCTAATTTATACAATTGAGCCGCCCCTCCGCCGTAATACATTACCGGATTTTCATCGTTACTAATCCCAATAGCTTTAATACTAGAGCGGTTGGTGGTGTTGGTTTTTTCCCAAGATTCTCCTCCGTCGTTACTTCTGTACACTCCCCTGTTGGTTCTGTAGAATAATTGATACTGATTCTTTTCATTCATCTGGTAAGCGTTGATGAACGAAATGCCATCGGTTTCGAACTGACCATTATTATCAATGCTTGTGGATCTTGCAGACCCCGTGTTGAAATTGTCAAATCGGTTGATTCCCGCATTTTGATACGATACGTAGGCCACTGAACCATCTTGCAGTCCTACGTGACAATACGCTCCATCTCCCCCAAAAATCTGGGAAGAAACATTTTTGCCTGTTGCGAAATGAGTACCATTGTCTTGGGCACCTGCCACCGCTTGTAATCGTTCATAACCCGGTGCACCTGCATAAAATTGAGTTACTTTGTATCCGTTGTTCACGGTTGCAATGATGTTTGAAGCAGTCCAACGACAATGGTGCAATCCACCATCCGTACCAACTAAATATTCATCTTTAGAAGAGTTGAAGCCAGCAAAACTATGATGATCGGCATGTGTTCCGTTCAATGATCGCCAAGTTTGACCTCCGTTGGTGGAATATTCAGCATACACGCCACCTGCCACTACTCTGTTAGAATCGTGATTACTCACCCCTAATAATACGCAATACGATTGATATCCGGAGCCAATTCCGTCGGGATTGGTGATACTTCTCCAAGTTTTGCCACCATCGCTGCTTTTGTAGCAAGCTTGCGCTGGATCGTAGAACCCAAATCCTTCGAATAAAGCATAAACCACATTGGGGAATTTAGCACAAGCTGCTAATTGGATTCTTCCGAATGATGCGGGACGATTGGGGAAGGTTACCGTTGAAAAGGTGCCTGGTTTTCCTGAAGAATCAGAGAGTAAAACACCGCTGGAGCGCATGGAAATCAATACACGACCGTTGGGCAAAGCCAAAACATCGTTTACTTGTTTACTTCCTGCTGTGTAAGCAGCGGTCCAGGTTTGTCCACCATCCAAAGTTCTCCATAACCCATTATTGTGTGTACCAACGTATAAGATGGAAGAATCATCGAGTGAATGATCGATATCCCAAATGGCATCGAATCCAGTGATTCCAACCGTTGAAGGCAATTGTTTGAAGGTTTTTCCTCCGTTGTACGATTTAAAAATCCCGTTTCCGTTTACTTCAGCAGAATTTGCGCGACTTTCGCCAGTTCCGTAATAAACGGTATTGGGATTAAACGGATTGGATGTAATGCAACTTGCCATAAGCGAAACTTCATGATCGTTTACAGGTAACCAAGTTGCTCCTTTATTTTCGGATCTCCACAAACCACCAGAGATAGCAGCTGCGAGGATGATATTGTCGTTTTTGGGATGTATCCAAACAGAACGTGTTCTTCCACCCACCGCACGAGGGCCCAATTCAATGATGGTATCGAAGATGGGCGAATGGTTTCTTTTGGTGATTCTGGTTTGATCCCATTGATGCCATTTTTGGCGCATCCATGAAGGGATTTTTCCATCAGCGTCTTTTTTCTCTTCGAACCATTGGTCGAAATACCCTGGGTTTTGTCCAAAATGTAAAGGAGCTTTTTTAGGAGAAATGGCCCAACCAATACTTGCAACGATGCCAAAAAGTGATAATGATTGGATTATTATTTTAGTTTTGGGGGATGCTAAACGCGAGTAGAAAATAAACTTCATTTTTACAAAGATAGCAAAATCGGGTATGGCATTTATTCGGGATGAGGATGTTGTAGAATTTTTTCGTCAATTTTTTGTAATTCTTTATTTGTAAAATATCCGTCGATATTCTTAATTTTGATTTAAATGAAAAAAATAAAATTAATTTCAGCTATTGCTGGAGTGCTCTTTGTACTTTATGGCTTGGTTTGGGTATCTCCCTTTAATTATTTGATTAAAGGAGTGAGAATGACCTATTTACATGGCGAATCTTCTGCTCATTTTTTGGATTGGAAAGGATTTAATTTGAGAACGGTTCAAAATTCCCCCGAAAAAATCAGTAAGATTCAGTCCACCGAAACCGCTCAATCGGTTGAATTGCAATCGGCAGATTTGAAACAAATGCTTGAAAAAACGCAATCTGGAAGTTTCTTGGTATTGAAAGACGGGCAACTAGTTTGTGAAAAATACTTCAACGGAATCAGCGATACAAGCCATCAAAATTCGTTTTCTATGGCCAAAACTGTAGTAACCATGCTCACTCAAATTGCCATTCAAAAGGGATATATCGCATCTTGGGATGTTCCTGCAAGTAGCCTAATTCCTTGGGTAGGTGAAGGTTCAGCCGATGCCAATTGGGTGAAAAACTTGACCTTGCGACATTTAAGCACCATGACAGCGGGGTTGGAATACAACGAGGGTTATGTGTCGCCCATGGGAATTACAGCCAAGAGTTATTATTCTTCGAATGTAGAATCCGTAATGCGTTCAGTTCCTCTAATTCGTGAACCTGGTAGTCAGTTTGAATATCAAAGCGGAGCAACCCAATTACTCGGTTTTGCATTGCTCGCTGCCATTTCCGATGAATCGAATGAAAAAAACGGTAGAAAACGCTATTCACATGTGGCAGATTTTGCTTCAGAACAACTTTGGCAACCTTTAGGTATGGAGGCTTCTGCTTTTTGGTCATTGGATCGTGAAAACGGAAATGAGCTGGTGTTCTGTTGTTTGAATGCCATCAGTCGCGATTTTGCAAAACTGGGACTCATGGTATTGAATCACGGATATTACAATGGTCAACAAATTGTGGACTCTGCTTTCTTGGCGATGGCTTCACAACCCTACAAGATGCCCAATTACGGACACTCATTTTGGATTGCACATCATGGTAAGGACGCAGACCATGACTTTCATTACTTCCAAGGATTGAAAGGACAGTACATTGCCATTGTTCCCAGTAAAAATATGGTGGTGGTGCGAACAGGTCACGGAATTGATCGCGGCACCAGCAACGATGATAAGGTGTTTCGCTGTATAAGGACCTATGTAAACGAAGCAGTAAAGCAGTTCGGGAAATAAATTGAATGATTCCGAATTAATCCCTGCTTGAGATTGTTTATTGCTGGAGATTTTGAATTTATCTTCTTAGCTATACCAATACCATGTGGCGTTAGAATATCGTTGAGTAGAATTGTAGTAAAATCTTGTGTTCAAAATCAATTTTTCAAAACAGCTCGAGTCATTGCATTGGGTATTTTCGATCATCTGTTTTACCGATATGAACTGGCTTTTGAGGTGGTTATTCAAAATATGTAATAGAATGAGGATATAAATGATTTTAGTTTTCATGGGAGATATTTTAAATGTTCTAAGATAGTATGTCCAAAATAAACAAATAAATATTCGAACAACGAAAATCCGAATATTAATAATTTAAAAATACCTAAAAATTGGTAAAAAAATCAAATATTAATTGGGATTAAAATTAATTGTTAATCATTTAAACATACCCCTAAAATCCAATCAACAGCCGTTCTTTTGGCTCAAATCTCGTTCGAATAACACCGTGTTGTTGTGCTTGATATAGTCGCTTGATAGAATTAAATACGGATGATTGGGCGAAAATCCAGAACTCCGACTTTTAATCGTAATCTTGTCATGTACCTTTAAATTCTGCAATTTTTGAAATTCTCTTAAATTGAATTGCATCATGTATTTTTCCTGATGGATACTTACAATCAACCATTTAGGTCCTGATTTTCCATTCGAATTGCGAGTAAATTCTACATCTTCAACCAATGCCTCCATCTCCGAAAATTGAGTCAAATGGTGTTGTATTGCACTACGACTATCTAGTACTTTCTTCCCTTCAGAGGATGCCTTCCATTTTGCCATCTGAATTCCAGCTGGGCTGGATTTCCAATTCTTTTTAATTTCTTCGGGGGATTTGATTTGAGTCTCTTTATCCTGAGATAAAAATGAGTTGGATTTCAAGAACAAGAATCCCAAGAAAAGTGCAAAAAAGACAAGGATTGCGTACGCCGGTTTTTTCATTTTATAAATATAGATTTAATTCTTGAGCTGTAATTTCCAATTGAAATAGTTTTCGCATTCGTCGATTTTCATAAAACCATTCTTTTCTAAAACACGCATCGAAGCCCGATTGGTTTCTAGCATGTTCGTAAGTTAATCATATATTTCGTACTAGTTACCAATTTAGTATAGTTCTTGGGTGTGATTCATTTCATCACGGATTATAGTTGGAAAGGGTAGAAGGATATTTTGGGATTTAAGCGTGGCAACAGAATTCTTCAATGTTTTTATCATGACTGTTCCTAAAATTACCGTATAGAATCATCGTTTTCCTTTTCCCAGTTGATCATAAAGAGGTGAATTTATCTCTGATTTTTAAATTTTATGCTAATCAATAACTCATTTCACATTGGTAGAATTCCCAATCTAGCTTTATTTTTTCACGTTTGGAGTAATCATGTATTTTTTCAGTTATAGTTTTTCTATGTGCCGAACCACACATGAAAACTGCATTTTCGAAAGAATGATTTCGATAAAATGAATAAATGTTTCGCAACATGGAGTGTTCATAGTCATCAATATTTTTATTTACATTGAATAGTAAGTTGTTGTCTTGGATGATATTATATTCCATTTCTCGCATGTTATTCATCCATTCAATTTGAATTTCTGGTCTTCCAACTATATTTCCTGGTTTCCAGCGCTTAGCTTGAATGTAAATAATATCTAAACCAAGCTTGTCTTCTTTTATTGTACCGTCAATACCCTCATCTCCACTTTTACCAATTGCCTTACCAGCATCTTTTATCGATCCACCATAGCCCATTTTAACCAAGAGTTCAACGACTAATCTCTCAAAAAAGGCAGGTGAGAGCTCAATTACTTTATTCAGCAATTCAGATGCCAATGATTTTCGTATTCGCTGATATGCCTTATCCAAACTCTCTTCAGGTGTTTGTTCAAGATTATCTTCAACTGAATTTTGATATTCTTCTACCTCACTGTTGGTTTTCGAAACATTTTGAAATTCTAAAAATGCGGGAAACTGACGAAGGAACTTCGAATCTATATTGGATGGATTCTTCAGAAGTGTTTCTTTCCCAAGTTCCGTGATAGTGAAAGTTGCTCTTTTTGGGGAATCGAGTAACCCTGCTTTTTTTAAATATGTTTTGGCCCAGCCAACTCTATTGTCAAAAATTGCTTGATTTCCACTCGCTAACATTTCCTTCCTTTCCACATCTGTGATTTGAAATTCTATTGCTAAACTTTCTATTAAATCTCTGTATTTGTGTTCTTTTCCATCCGAAACTAGCTTTAGAATAGGAAGCATTAACTTTTGGTAATCAGGTATCATAATCTGCAAGAATTCAAATCGAAATATTCAATTCGACGGATTACGAAGATAGTTTAATACCCAACTGAATCCAAATTCAATATAACTCCCTGGATTAATTTGTCTACCAGTCTTGCATCCCCCGAAAAAACCCAAACCTTGCTAAATGAAATCTTCGAAGAATCCTTCAAATCCTGGAAAAGTAATCCCCCGAAAAATCCAACGAAAAGAAATTTACCCAATTGCGCTCACTTGGAATTCCTCCATAATCGAGTTCAAAAAAAATCCCCGAAGGAAACCCTCGGGGATTAAATATCAGGTGATTCGGA
>CAZQFZ010000073.1:11817-12922 GCA_964592635.1 uncultured Rhizobium sp. | reverse complement strand
GTTTGCGTTTGAATACCAAATGCGAAATCCAGTTCAAAAACCCATTCCAACTTTTACTATCTAAGTGCTTGGTTTGTTTATGACTTGGAGTTGGCAGGTAAGAATACAGAATCGGGATTCCCACAATACTGATCAAGAAAATAATATTGATCGTTACGAAAGAAACAATACCAAATTGTTCCAAGATAATTGTTTTGGTAAAATAAAAGGTACCAAAACCGATTGCTGTAGTAAAATTAATCAGAAACGTAGCAACGCCCACATGAGAGATGATGCGAGTAAGTGCCTTGGCCTGATTCCCGTGCTTTCGATATTGATCGTGATACTGGTTGATGAGATAAATGGTATTTTGCACACCCACCACTACCAATAAGGGGGGGAGAGTTCCAGAAAGGATATTGAGTTTAAATCCACATAATACCGTGATACCAAACATGGTTAACACGCCTATGGCAATAAATAACAACGATACTAATAGAGTCCCGATATTCTTAAATAATACTAGAATTAAAATAGCGGTTACAATAAACGCAAAGACCGTAAACAGAATAATTTCATTCTTGATGGAAGTAGCATTTTGGTATCGAATAAAAGGCAGTCCCGTAATGTGCATTTCTTCCTTTTGATCCGCACCAAAAGCATTTAATTTCTCGGTTATCGATTCGATCAACTCAACCCGTTTTTCACTGAACATGTAAGTAGGTTCTACAGATACGATAATCAATGAAACTTTCGAATCCGGATTATACAGCAATCCATCGTAAAACTTTAGGTTAAAAAAGATTTCGCCTAAACTATCCAATTCTGCTTGATTGTGAGGAACTTCTTTTACCAACGGGTTCATGCGAAGTGTTTCATTGGTATCCAATTCCAAATGATACACGTTGGTTGGGGATAAAACGCCTTTAACACCCGGAATTTGATTCAACGAATCACACAACTTCTTCAATTGAAGGTAGTAATCGAGTTGAAACAATTTAGGTGTTTTGATGGCCGCGATTAATTTATTGCCATCATCACCGAATTTCTTCTTGAAAGCATCGTAGAATTTAACATCGGGATCATCCTCCGGAACCAGACGTTGCATGTTGTATTCCAGCTCTAC
>CAZQFZ010000073.1:0-11717 GCA_964592635.1 uncultured Rhizobium sp. | reverse complement strand
TTTAACAGCAGCCATTTTACAACAACAATAACCAAACAATTATTCAGCGATTACTTCCACAGTAATGGAGGCGCTGATGTCTTTGAATAGGTTCACAGTAGCGGCATAAGAGCCGATTTCTTTGATGTCGTCTACCATAATTCTTCTTCTGTCAACTTCAAATCCTTTGTCTTTCAAAGCATTTGCGATTTGTAAAGAAGTGATAGATCCGAAGATTTTTCCGGAAGCACCTGCTTTGGTTGTCAAGGTAACGGTAGAACCGTTAAGACTTCCAGACAATTGCTCAGCATCTTTACGAAGCTTGTCCATTTTGAATTCACGCTGGCGAAGTTCTTCTGCCAACATTTTCAAAGCTCCGTCGGTGGCTAATTTAGCTTTACCTTGAGGGATAAGGAAGTTACGACCGTAACCGTCTTTCACGTTTACTACATCGTCCTTATGACCTAAGTTTTTGATGTCTTCTTTTAAGATAACTTTCATGATTAGCCTCCTTTTTATTTCAATCCGTCAGCAACGAAAGGCAACAACGCCAAATGGCGAGCTCTTTTCACTGCTACAGAGATTTTACGTTGATACTTCAATGATGTTCCTGTGATACGACGAGGAAGGATTTTACCTTGCTCGTTGATGAATTTCAACAAGAAGTCTTTGTCTTTATAATCGATATGCTTAATACCGTGTTTTTTGAAACGACAGTATTTCTTCTTTTGCAACACCTGAGGTGTTTGGTTGAAGATAAAATTTGCTTCTTTGCTCATATTAGATGTCCTCGTCTTCGTCTAGTTCTAGTTTTGCAATGTTTGCAGCTTTCTTTTCCTTAGCGGTTGAAGAAGTTTTGATTTCTCCACTGCGCTTCTTTTGATTGAATTCGATCGCCCATTTGTCTAATGACAAAGTCAAGTAACGCAAAATGCGCTCATCACGACGATACGTCAAATCTAAAGCTTTGATAAATGTAGGGTCCGCTTTGAACTCAAACAAGTGATAAAAACCCGTGCCTTTTTTGTCGATGGGATAGGCTAATTTAGTGAGACCCCAGTTCTCTTCGTGAACGATCTCCCCACCGTTTTCTGTGATCAACCCTCTGTAGCCTGCAACAGCGTCTTTCATCTGTTGCTCAGAGAGCACGGGTGTTAAAATGATCACAGTTTCGTACTGTTTTTTACTCATAATAGTTATTTTTTGGGGGTGCAAAGATAGAAAATAATCCACATAAAAACAAAGTGATTGTGTACAATTTTTGACAATCGCCGACGAATTTTAATCATCCAACGAATTAAATGCAAATAACATCCCCCGAAAACCATAAAAAACGTCCTCTAAGAAACCCAATTCCCTCAAGGCAACGGATCGTATCCGCTTCCACCCCAAGGATGACAACGCCCTATTCGAAATACCGTTAGCTTCAAGGCCTTAAAAAACGAGTACTTTTTAAACGCTTCTATTCCGTATTGTGAACATGTGGGCGTGTAGCGACAAGCGTTTGGCAACAACGGCGATATGGCCCCTTGGTACAATTTGATTAAACCAATAAACAACCACCTCATCATACATCTTTATGTTTATTCGCCGGATGATTTACTCTAACTTCTGAAATCGAACTATTCTGTGAATCACCAACTGGATTATCTGAATACGAGCTTTGGGATTTGACGTTTTCCTCGCCAGCAGCGTCTGAACTATTAAGTTTGCCGGAATCGAAGTTATTTAAAACTGAACTGTCTTCAAACGCGGTAATCGATTCAACATGGTTGCCAGAATCTGTTTTACCAGCAACCGAACTTTCCTTAAAATCTGCAATCTGCTTGGTTAACTCCATGAAAAATTTACGCCAAACCTTATCAAAAGACTTTTCTAAGTCCCAAAACTCAGCGACATGAGTACCCGAATAAATCACAGCCACCGCCAATCCCAGTTGCTCCTTTTCTAATAAGGTATACAATTGATGCTTTCGATGTCGGTACAATTCCCGCAAAATTCGTTTCATACGATTCCGATGAACTGCCTTTTTCAATTTTCGCTTCGACGCGTTGATCATGGCTTGAGCAACAATCCCCTCAGGTAGTTCTTCCCGCTCCAACAGCAAAGCCGTAATCCGTAACGGATATTTTGAAACAACAAAGCCCGACTCATAGAGCCGGGCTATAATCTTTTCGCTATTCAATCGCTCCTGCTTGCTGAATGTAAACCGCATTGCTGACGGCGCATTACTCATAACAAGAGAGATTGGTCAAACAATTAACCTTTGTGACTTTGTTCGTCGGAAACGGTCAATTTATGACGGCCACGTTTACGACGTGCAGCTAATACACGGCGACCGTTAGCTGTTGCCATGCGCTCACGGAAACCATGTCTGTTTTTGCGCTTTCTGTTCGAAGGTTGGTATGTGCGTTTTGTCATGACGATTTCTATTAAAGGGTCGCAAAGATACGAAAGCATTTCATCAAAACAAAATAATCTGTAAATTTGACTAATGAAAATTGCGCAAACCCATACCATGCGGCACTATTTTTTATACGCATTGATTTTTTCTGTACTCCTTTTTGGACTCCTTATCGTTCAATACCCCAATAAATCTAACCGTTTGCTCGAAACTTGGCTCCCCCCTTCTCTGATCACAATTTTTATACTGTCCCTCCTCCTCAGCATTAACCTTTCTTGGGAATTAGATACTTCCGGCTTCTCTTATCGTTTTTTACCTTTTATTTGGCGCAGAAAATTCATCCCCATACAAGAAATTCAATCCATTGAAGTTTTAGATATTCGTCCTTTAAGAGATTTCGGGGGATGGGGATTGCGTTGGTCGTTCAAATACGGAAAAGCATACACAACTTCTGGTAAAACGGTAATTCGACTCACGTTAAAAAATGGAGATTTAATCAACTTTACGGCTTCTAAAGACACGAATTTATCTGAACTCAAGGATAAACTTCCCCAGATAAAGTGAAGATTAAGTACCTTTGCAGCAATGTCGAAAACAACCATTACCGCTGCTCTACCCTATGCCAACGGACCCGTACATATTGGTCACTTGGCCGGAGTATATATTCCTGCTGATATCTACGCCCGCTTCCTTCGCTTACAAGGGAAAGAGGTACTCTTTGTTTGTGGGAGCGACGAACACGGTGTGCCCATTACCCTTCGTGCCAAAAAAGAAGGAATTACTCCCCAAGATGTCGTGGATCGATATCATGCAATCATTCGTGATTCATTTGCACAATTGGGTATCAGTTTCGACATTTACAGCCGCACTTCCAACCCTACCCATAAAGAAATTTCACAAGAATTCTTCTTGGATCTCTTGCATAAAAATGCCTTCAGAGAAATTATATCTGAACAATTTTACGACGAACAAGCCAATCAATTTCTGGCAGATCGTTACATCACAGGCGATTGTCCACGATGCCATCAACCCGGAGCTTATGGAGATCAGTGCGAAAAATGCGGTAGCACGTTAAGTCCATCCGAATTGGTCAACCCCAAAAGTGCATTAAGCGGTGCAACTCCTGTTTTACGACAAACAAAAAACTGGTATTTACCGCTCGATGAACTCCAAGAGTCTTTCTTAAATGAATACATAAACAGCCAAACTCATTGGCGACCAACGGTATTGGGACAATGTAAAAGTTGGTTAAACGATGGCTTAAAAGAACGTGCTATGACCCGTGATTTGGATTGGGGAATTCCTGTACCGATTGAAGGTGAAAATGGCAAAGTACTTTACGTCTGGTTCGAAGCACCCATTGGATATATTTCCGCTACTAAAGAGGCTCGACCCAATGATTGGGAATCCTGGTGGACCGGCGATACAGATTTAATTCACTTCATTGGAAAAGACAATATTGTTTTTCACTGCATCATCTTCCCTGCAATGCTTCATCTGCGCGGAAATGGTTATGTGGTTCCTAAAAATGTTCCTGCCAATGAGTTTTTAAATTTGGAGGGACAGAAAATTTCTACCTCTCGTAATTGGGCGGTTTGGTTGAATGAATACATCGAAGATTTGCCGAATAAGCAAGATGAATTGCGATATGTTTTAACCAGTATAGCTCCAGAAACCAAAGACTCGGAGTTTACGTGGAAAGATTATCAAACTCGTGTAAACAGTGAATTGGTTGGCATTTTAGGAAACTTTGCTAACCGGGTGTTGGTTTTAATGGATAAATATTATGGAGGCAATATCCCCAACAAACCTCATTCATTTAATAACCAAGAACTTGCGCAGCTGTATATTTCACCCATACTAGAGCGATTGTCGCAGTATAAATTCCGCGATGCTCAAACTGCATTCATGGAATTGGCGCGTTTTGGAAATAAATATTTGGCAGATAACGAGCCTTGGAAATTGGTAAAAACCGATCCAGATAAAACAGAGGAAATCATGTCTTTTGCTTACGAAATTTTATGCAATATTGCATGGGCATCCGAGGTATTTTTACCCTTTACACATTCTAAATTATTATCTTCTTTGGGGATGGATATTCTGTCGGAAGATGCTAAAACTGCTGCTAAAACTGCGTTCTGGAAAGAAGCTCAATGGTATGTTCCGTCTTCTGGAAGCAAAATTGGTAAGATTGAATTGCTTTTTGCCAAAATTGAAGATGATGCCATAGAAGCACAAATGAATAAGTTAAAAAATGCTGCTCCTCCCTTGGTTATTGCATCGGAAGATTCACCGAAAAATTCAGGAAATTCGAATTCTGCTGCTAATATATCCACGGATAAAAATGCGGTAAAAGTAAGCGTATCCCCAGAAGAAAAAGCAGTTAAGGAGCTCATTTCCTACGATGATTTTGCAAAACTAGATTTACGCGTTGCGGAGGTAATACATTGTGAAAAAGTAGAAAAAGCCGATAAATTATTGAAGTTGCAACTTCGAGTTGGATTGGAAGAACGCACCGTACTTTCCGGTATTGCCGAACACTTCCAACCCAATGAATTAATTGGCCGTAAGGTATTGTATCTTATGAATTTGGCTCCTCGAAAAATACGTGGAATCGAAAGTCACGGAATGATCCTAATGGCCGAAAACAGCGAAGGCAAGTTGAGTTTTATGTCGCCCAACGAGCAAACCGAATCCGGCTCAGAAGTGAGGTAATAAATTATTCCGCACGCAGATATTCTTCCACTTTCTGCTGGTAATATTCATTTAAATTGGCTGGTTTGCGACGTAAATTTTCACGCTCTTGCAATTTTCTGCGTGTTTCCATCAGCAATTCAGGAGGAACACTTACGGGCTTATCTTGGCCATTTTGAGACTCGCGCTGCTCTTCATTGCCTTGTTGCATTTGTGCTTTTTCGTGTTCCAATAAACGAGTCATGATCTGCTTCTGTCGCTCCATCGTTTGAGGTGTAATATTCCGATTCACCACATCCCGCTCCAATTGCTCCATCATATTTTCAGCTTCTTGCAATTTTTGAGCAGCACCCGAATTCCCATTCTTCAATGCCTCTTTCTTCATTTCCTGTATGAGTCGTCGCAACTCCTCCTGCTTGAGTGCCATTTCGACTAATTCCTGGCTTAACTTACGACTATCACCCTTGCTTCCACCACTGCCTTGTTCGCCTTGCTTCTGACCTTGTCCCTCCCCAGATTGCGGCTTCCCTTGTCCTGATTTTTGTCCCTTTCCTTGTTGTTGCATTTGTTGCAATTTTTCGCCCAGTTGCTTCTGTTGATCGGATAATTTAGCCCCTTTACCGCTTTGCTTTTGCTTTCCTCCACTACCAGATTGACTAGGATTGGAGCAGCTTTTGTTGCCTTTCGAGTTTTTACTTTGCTTTTGTTGGGACATTTTTTGCTGCACATTCTTTAAACTCTCCATCAACATAACTGCCAAATTATTAAATCCAGTCATGGCATATTGTTCATGCATAGCAGCTTTGCCTATGTCGCGGACTTTTAATCGATCCAACGACAAGGCTAAATGATCGTTAATTCCAGAAATTTCTCGTGTAACACGGTCTGAAACCATCGGTTGTCGCTTAGCCAATGCCCTCAAGCTATCTTCAATACTCAAGGATAATTCTTGCACCAATATTTGTTCACGATTCAAAGCCAAAACACGTGGGTTATCGCTTTTTAAACCATTTAACTCCGTAAATATTCGCTCTTGCTTGTGCGAAACTTCAATTAAATTCTCCAATAAGGCTCGCAGCGACTGAAGATCCTCAGCAGTTTGAGCTTCTTTAGATTGTTCTAGGCTTTCCTGCATCTTTTCCTGAGCTTCTTTCATTTTTTCAGCTGCTTTTTTCTGATTTTCTGCAGAATTTTGTTTTTGATTTTGATCCAGTTTTTTTTGAGCTTCTTGATTTTCCTGCTTGGCTCCTTCCACAGAATTTTCACCCATTTCTAATTTCATGGGATTTTCTAATTCTTTATTCTGCATTTTCAGCTCTTCCATCTTTTGTTCGATGGACTTCAATTCTTCTTGTTGTTTTTTTAATGCGTCTTGAATGGATTGTTTTTGTGCCGGATCTTTAGTATTGATATCTTTGGTTTTTTCTGAGAGCTGCTCTTCCTTTTTACTCCACTCTTCCATTTTCTGAGCCTGCTCTTTTATATTTTCCTCTAATCGCAATTCTTTTAGTTGTTCCATCAGCGATTCCAATTCCTTCTCTTCGCTTTGAAACACCCGATTGATTTCATTCATTTTATTCTGAATTTGCTCTTTCGGGGGATTTTTTTCCATCAAATCACGCAATTCATCCAATAATTTCTCTAGCTTTTCATCCTTCAATCGATCCATTCGCTCTTTCAATTCCTCACGCCTCTCCTTTAATTCGGGATCCGCATTCTTCATTTGCTCACCCAACTTATTCAGCTGTTCCTGTTTTTGTATGGCTTTTTGAAGTCGATCTAACTGCTTTTCTTGTTTGTCTAACCAATCACTGATCTTTTCTCTGTTTTCAAAATTTACAGAATTCGATTTACTCATGGATTCCTGCAACTTTTTAGACTCTTTTCTTAACGACTGAGAAGCATTTTGAAATTGTTGTAACTGATTTTCTACTTGTTTGTGCGCTAAATTTTGATCACGCATGGCTTCCAATTCCGATTTTCGCTTCAAACGGTATCGCTCAGTTTGTATGGTTTTAGGTCCATTTATAGCATCATTGTCCGTTACCGTAAAATAACACTCCACCGACTTCCCTTCAGGCACTCCAAGTTGCTCTAAAGCGATAGAATGAGAAAATAAACCCTCTTTTGAAAGCGACATAGAAACACTTCGATGCACCGACTCACCTTCAATTTTATAATAGAATTTTACTGCAGAAACAGAATAATCATCATCCGCAAATCCCGAAAAATAATGCCAATTAGAGTTCACACTATCAGAGGTGTAATCCAGCTGTATGGTCGGATTTTCGTCTTCAATGATCTGAATGCTGGTTTGAAAGGGTTCATTCAATTGAGACCATTGGTTGCGTTCATTTTTTTTCAGCAACAAAGCTGTTAAATCACTGTTTTTTAGCGCATTAACTTGCAGTTTCACGCGACCACCATCGATTTTCAACTCCTTCCAACCATTTCCTGTTTTTTCGTGGGATGCGAGGTTGCGGTTGCCGTTATTTGGGGGAGAATTTAGGAGGTTGCGGTTTCCAATATTTTCTGAAGAAGCACTCTTACGGTTACCATGATTTACTTGCGAATTACTAATACTGCTGCCATTATTTTCAGCAGATATTTGACTGTTATACTTCAATAAATCCGCTTGTTTTGCCCCAAAATCAAAAATCAATTGTGTGCCTTTCGGAACAGCACTCGGTTGAAATGGATCCAAAGTTTCTGATTTCTTTTGAGTGTACGCTGGATAAATTGCACGAAGTTGTATATCTCCCCAATGAGGTTGAGGATCTACCGAAATTAACCGCTCCAAATCCGTAAAACCCGCCGCAGAAAACTGCATTTTGAAATCCTTTTTTAAATTGCGCAATGTTATGGAGAACACTCCAGTATCACTGGGTGCTAAATCCATAAGATTTCCATTGATTGAAACCTGAGCCTGCGCAGGAATTTTCTTCCCCGAAAAACTCAAGAGTAGTTCTAAATCTTCACCTTCCTGAACATGATCTACCGAATTGACCCAAATAAAATCAAAAGGGGCCTTTTGCACGAATTGCTGATCAAAATTCAATAAGCGTTGAGATGCAGCTGAAATATTCCGAGAATCATACAATCCCCAAATAAACAAAATCAACAACACAGCCGATAATCGTAATACGTGGGTTTTAAATGCTTGTGGATTCAACGCTTGCACGAATGAAAATCCTTTCAATCGATCACTTTTTTGTTGAATGGCGAGCAACATCAAATCGCGATTCATCGAATTCAATTGATGTTCCGTCTCGTTTCCAGTTTTATGATACAAATCCTCTAACTGCAAATAATTCAAGAGTTGATCTTGGATTTCAGGGAAATGATCACCAATAATTTTTGCAGCATTTTCATAAGAAAGCATGCCTCTTTGTCCCCACAAACGCAATAAAGGTCTTCCTAAATGCCAAATGGCACCCAAGATCACCCATCCCCAAAAAATAAAAAACAAGGTACCTCGAGCGGCCGACTTCAACCAAAAAAAGTACTCGATATAATTTAATACCAAGAATATAACCGCGAATTCTAACAAGTAAAATGCTGCACCCAAGATCAATTGTTGCGAATGGTATCGTCGAATAAAATCCGATAGTTTTTGCTTAATACTCGATGCGTTTGCCATGTAGACGAGAAGTCAATTTTACAAGATCACAAAATAATAAAAAACAACCACATTTACAGAGTATTTCGATGAATATTACCCATTAAACGATCGATCAAAATAGCGGTTGCAACCGATGCGTTTAAACTTTCCGCACCACCACGAGCAGGTATGGTTATGGGATGATTAATCAATGATTTCAACCCATCACGAATTCCATGTGCTTCTGAACCAATTACTAAAAAATATGGACTTATAGGTGGCTCCACGTTATAAATGGATTCACCATTTAGGTAGGCCCCGTAAACAACAGTTGGAGCAGAATTTATCTGCTCATTCAGCCATTCTTTTAAATTGACCCGAGGAGTTTGAACTCGTAAAAACGACCCCATGCTTGCCGATAAACATTTGAAATTATATCCATCCACGCAATCTTCTGAAAGCAACACTTGATTCAAACCGTACCAATCTGCGATTCGTAAAATGGCACCCAAATTACCCGGATCAGAAATTCCATCCAAAATTAAATTCATACCGGGCTGGGGCTGAAACGTTGGAGTTTTCGGAATTTCAACAACCGCCAGCACTCCTGGAGGCGTATCAAATTGCGACATTTTTTGCATGTCTTTATTAGAAACTTGATTCCAATCATCACCCACTCCATGTTTCTGAGCATACTCCGAAGTGAACAGTATTCGCACCACTTGGAGGTCACTGTGGAATACTTCCTCTACTACTTTACGGCCTTCCACGAGGAATTGGCCATATTTTTGTCGATATTTCGGAAGCTTTAGCGAAGCGAACTGTTTTATTTCTTGTTGCGATGTCATTTTCTCGATACAAATATGCGATTTTATTTCCCAAAGCCCTCAGTGTTGTTTTGTTGATTTCGCTTTTTTTCGGGGGATGCGGGGTGCGTAAAATTATCCCACAAGATCAATATTTACTCCGCAAAAACAAGGTTAAAATCATTTCAGAAACGCGAATCGATGGCGATTACAAAGCTCAAATTCTTCACCGAACCAATAAACGGGTGCTTTTCAATCAACTACCCATATTTCTTTGGGTTCATGCATTGGGCACGAGTGTAAAGCATCCCGAACTCAACGACTCCATAGGTTGGCGAAAAAAAATGAGGTACAACCTGGGAGAAGCCCCAGTAATTTACAACCCGCAACTGGCTCAAATCTCTGCCGATAACATTAAATACTACTTATTCAACAAAGGGTATTTCGACGCTACTTGCACCTACGAAGTAAAAACCCGCAGAAAAAAGGCTTATGTAACCTATACAGCAGTTGCTAATAAACCTTATACCATCCAAAAAATTGAATACGATGCGCCCGATTCATCTATGCTTCAAATTGTAAAAACCGCGACCCAAAATAGTGGATTGTTTCGCATGTATTGGCCTTGCAATTTGAACAAATTCAGTGAAGGTCAAGATTATATCGCATCACAATTGCGCGATTCAGGATTTTTCACGGTTAGTTTGGAATCTTTAAAATTCGAAATCGATACCAATCAATTCAATAAACATACTAAAGTAAAAATACGATTACTTCCTCCCACAAATTCTAAAACGCATAAAAAATATACCATTGGAAATGTTTCGGTCTATTTCAATACCAACAAAGACTACTTGCTTAACAACTACCCACAGCGAATTCAGTTTCCAGGTTTGGATGTACAGCTGAATCATTATCCCCTGAAATCGAAAAACTTTCCCAAAATCATTACCATCGATTCAGGTAATTACTTCTCCCAAAGTCGATGGACTGAAACGTACCGCAAATTATCGGAATCGGGATTGTACTCAGGAATTGATATTCGTCAAACCATCGATAACGATAGCGGAATTATTCGTCCATTGATTTATTTGAAAACCTTCCCAAGATTGAGTTTTTCTACCGAACCACAATTACTGTATTCGCCACAAGGAAGCTCGGGATTGAACTTCATTACCAGTCAACAACGAAGTTTTGGTTTAGCTGGAATTGTATCGTTTTCTAACCGGAATGTATTTGGGAACGCTGAATATTTCAAACTTTCATCCATCACTTCGTATGAAGCAATTTTTAAACGCGATAATCTTTCCGAAATTTTCACAGGATTACAACAGGGCTTGGTTGCGAGTTTAAAATTACCCGGTTTGAGTGCACTGGATCGAGTTAAAGTACTGCGTCAGTTTGATCAAAAAAATACGTTATTGAGTCTGAGTTATCAATACGAGCAAAATATCAATTTTACCCGAAGTTCACTTCCCGCTTCCCTTTCATTTCAATTTATCAAACCTCGATTGAGTTGGTTTATTACTCCATTTGAAATTAGCTACAACCGAAATATCGTTAGTCCCGAATTTCTTCCTCAATTACCCAAACTAGATCAAGAATTTGTTCGACGCGTTTTTACCGATCAAATTATTACGCCTGTAAAACTCGGTTTCATTTATTCCAATAGTTTATCCAAACCGGGACAGACTTCCAAATTTGTTCGCTTGGGTTTTGAAACCAGCGGAAATTGGCATCATCTGTACCGCAAACTTTACGAAAAGCAATACCGAGATGATAGTGTTTACAATTTATTTGGTGTCAATTATTTTCAATACTCCAAGATTGAAGCAGAGTTTCGATTGAAGCGAAATATTGACGAACTGAACGGAATAGCATTTCGATTTAACTCAGGTTTAGCGATTCCCTATGGAAACAGCAATTTGGTTCCCTACGATAAGCGTTATTTCATCGGGGGAAGTAATAGCTTGCGAGCTTGGCAACCGCGTACATTGGGACCGGGGAATACGCCGAAAGGTGTTGCTTCAAGAATTGACCGTTCCGGGGAATTACTTTTAGAAGCTAATTTAGAGTACCGCTTTACTATTATCAAACAATTCATTGAGAGTGCTATATTCTTTGATGCGGGCAATATTTGGAATTTACAAAAAAGCGGGGTTGCCAATCCACTTTATGGAGTAATAAGTCGTCAGAATTTCATGAAAGAAGTGGCATTAAACACGGGTATTGG
>CAZQFZ010000072.1:0-12925 GCA_964592635.1 uncultured Rhizobium sp. | reverse complement strand
ATGAGTTGAACTTCCATTTTACTGCAAAGAAACAACAGAAATACGGTAACAAAAAAAGCACCGTTAAAAACGGTGCTTTTTGTTACAGAATTTTATGGGTCAATTAACCTTTAGCTTCTGAAATCCATTTGTTCCACTGTTCAACAGATATTTTAGCATCTTGTTCTGCTAATTCCGCTGCTTTTTCGTCGGTGATAGCCAACAAATCTTCAATGGTATTGATTCCTAAAGCATTCATTTTCTTAACCATTGCAGGACCTACACCTGATAAATCCTTCAATTCCGTGATGGTGTTTGAAGAGGTTTCTTCAGCTGCTGCTGCTTCCGCTTTTGCCTTAGCTGCTTTTGCTGGAGCTCCTTCTGCTTTCTCAAATTGTGCTCTCAATTCAGTCAGTGCATCCATATCACCAAGAGTGGTTTTTTCAGATGATTGGTTGATTTTCTTCACAGTTTTAGAAGCATTTTTGCGAGATTTTTCTTTAGACTTATCGTCTTGATCTGCCTTCGCTCTTTCAGCACCTTTCCAGATGTTGGTATGAGATACGATGATTCGCTTAGAGTCTTTGCTGAATTCAATCACTTCAAACTCCATTACTTCATCTTCTTTCATCGGTTTGTTATCCTGCTTTTTGATATGACGAGTTGGAGCAAACGCTTCAACACCATATTGTAACTGGATAGTTGCACCTTTGTCGTTGATAGAAGTTACAGTACCTTCATGCAATGAACCGATTGTGAAGATAGTTTCGAAAGTATCCCAAGGATTTTCTTCCAATTGCTTATGACCTAAGCTCAATCTTCTGTTTTCAGCATCTACTTCCAACACGATTACATCCAATTTCTCGCCTTTTTTAACGAATTCACTAGGATGCTTAATTTTCTTATTCCAAGAAAGATCAGAAACGTGCACTAAACCGTCGATACCTTCTTCCAATTCAAGGAACAAACCGTATGATGTTAAATTCTTAACAACACCCGAATGTTTGCTACCAACTGAATATTTATTGGTGATATCCACCCAAGGATCTTGAGTCAATTGCTTGATGCCCAAACTCATTTTGTGCTCTGTACGGTCTAAAGCCAACACCAATGCTTCGATTTCCTCTCCTACTGATAAGTATTCAGATGGATTGCGAAGATGTGAACTCCAGCTCATTTCAGACACGTGAACCAATCCTTCAACACCGGATTTGATTTCAATAAACGCACCGTAATCCGCTACTGAAACTACTTTACCTTTCACTCTAGAACCTTCAACAATAGAAGGATCTAAATCATCCCAAGGATGTGAAGAAAGCTGCTTTAAGCCTAAAGAAATACGTTTCTTAGTATCATCGTAATCCAAGATTACAACATTTACTTTCTCATCTAATTTCAAAACCTCCTCAGGGTGGTTGATACGACCCCAAGAAATATCCGTGATATGCAACAAACCGTCGATTCCGCCTAAGTCAACGAACACACCGAAGCTGGTCATGTTTTTAACAACCCCTTCAAGTACTTGTCCTTTTTCTAGACGCGACAAAATTTCAGATTTTTGTGCTTCAATATCGTCTTCGATCAATGCTTTATGAGAAACGACAACGTTCTTGTAAATATCATTGATTTTAACAATTTTGAAATCCATATTTTTACCAACATATTGGTCGTAGTCGCGCACAGGTTTGGTATCGATCTGAGAACCAGGTAGGAACGTATCGATGCTGAATACATCAACAACTAAACCACCTTTGGTTCTAGAACGAACATAACCAGTTACGATCATGTCTTTTTCGTGTGCTTCTACAATTTTTTCCCAAGCCGTTTCTTGAAGTGCTTTACGACGAGAAAGGATCAACTGACCCATTTTGTCTTCAGCTACATCAACAAAAACTTCTACTTCGTCGCCGATTTTCAAATCAGTAACATCGCGGAATTCTTGTCTTGGTACCAATCCATCGCTTTTAAATCCGATGTTAACAACAACATCTTTTTCATTGATGGCAACTACATGACCTTTAACCACTTGCTTTTCAGTAACTGGATTAAAAGTGTTGGTGTAAGATTGCTCAAGTTTCGCTTTCTCTTCTTTCGAATACGATTGGAAACCGGCCTCGTCTGCGTCCCAATCAAAATCATCGTGAGAAGATTTGCTTTCTGTAATGTTTTGTTTCATGGGAGCTTTTTCAGCTACAACCTCTTGACTAGAGGTTACTTCTGGTTGGATTTCGTTTGATTCTGTCAATTTAACATTTCCTCCTTTTAGTGGGGCGCAAAATTAGAATAAATAATTCAAAAACAAAAGTTTTTAAATGAATGAGTTAGATCCGTTTATAATTTCTTTAAATTATGGGGTTAAGATTTGATTCAAAAACGTGTATCTTCGCCTCCAAACTCAACTAATTCAACTACCATTCAGTTATGCAAAATACATCGAAAAGCAACGCAAAATCTGATAATTCCAACGATTTCAACCTACTTATAATTGCTCTGAATCCACTGAACCTAAAATCAGACAGCGATTCTACCTCCGCACCCAAACTACCATCCAACACCACCCTTTCCGAAAAAACGGGTTGGGAAGGCATCCTCGAAGCAGCCAATAGCAACCACACACATTTTTTAATTGCTCCTGCATCCCAAATACAAAAACCGAACAACTTAAATAAGACAATAAACTCCGATCAGTGGAAAAACAATTCTTCCAAGAGTCAATACCATTTGATTACAGAATACAAAGCCAACAATACAATAAATCGTACACTTACGGGCGTGAATCTTCAACGTGAAGCGGCTTCCATGATGGTGCTTAATCGAGCATGTTTACTGGATTTAATTGCTCAGCAATCTCCCGTAAATTCACTTTCTTCGTTGATTTACACTACAGAAAAATCAGGAGCAACCGAACTAATCATTAATATAGATTCCAAAGAACCTTTAAAACTAAAACCCTTAGAGTCTTGGAAAAATCGTATTTCTAATGCCGTTCGTTTTTACATTACGGGTAATAAAAATCCGTTTAAATGGGCGTTTCTTTTGCTTTCCCTATTCTCGTTTGTTTACATTACTCAAACCAGTAAAAAAGCAGGTATTTCGGGCGATGAATTTGTTCAATACGAATACGCTAAGTTAATTGCAAACAATCGTTTCGGTGCCTTTGGAATTGATATTCCCATAGATACCAACGCTTTGAAAGGTCAAAAAATGGTGACAGTAGCTCGCGATTATGCCGTAAACGGAAATGATGCAGCTAAAATTGAAGATCCCGATCGTTTGATGCACCTGTATGGTTCCAGTTTTGATACGTTTACCGCCATCTTGGCACACATTACGGGTGCAGAAGATTACATGGGCTTACGACATTTTTGGAATGCCGTTTTCGGATTTTTAATTGTACTTTACAGCGCTGCAACCGTCCGCAGACTGACAAAAGGTTCTTGGCTTTGGGCTTCAGTTACGGTAATTGTTGTCTTTTTCATGCCCCGATTGTTTGGCGAATCATTGAATAATCCCAAAGACGTTCCTTTCGCGTTGGGGTATATTATGTCGCTTTACTACGCTATCAAGTTATATCAATCCTTCCCGAATTACAGTTTGAGCACTTTGGCCGGTTTGATTTTTTCTTTGGGTTTGGGGATATCCATTCGTATCGGAGGATTGCTTTCCATAGCAATTATTGGACTGTACATGGGATTGAAATACATTCAAAAAATCTCATTCCCTCAGTTTATAAAATTCAAATGGAACGGTTTCCAATCGTGGATTGGTGTGTTCTTCATGGTTGCAATCTTGGGTTATGTTATAGGTATCTATGTTTGGCCGTATGGTTGGGATGCTCCTTTTTCGAACCCGAAAAAAGCCCTGGATGCATTTACCAACTATCAAGTTAGTTTACGTCAAATGTTCGAAGGTAAATTGTACGACAGCGATAACCTACCCTCTCATTACTTGGTAAAATACCTATGGATTACCCTTCCTTTGGGAATTTTGTTCGGTTTAGCTATTTGGGTTGTGGTTTCTATCGTAAAGAGAAAAGAATTCACTTTGGAAGATTTTATTCTGATATTTTCTGCTGTTTTCCCCATTTTCTATATTTATTATCAAGGTTCTTCTGTTTACGGGGGATTGCGCCACATTCTATTTACCCTTCCAAGTTTTGCCATCTTAGCTGTAATGGGATTCTATCGCATTCAAAATTGGTTAACTCCCAAACTGCCAATTGGAGCACTACTTGCGGTTGGATTTACCCTATTACCTGCATCCTTCATTGCCAAAAACGGTGAGCTTAGCTACGTTTATTTCAATGAAATTCAGGGCGGTGTTGAAGGCGCATACGGCGAATACGAAATGGATTATTACCTAGCGAGTCTTCGTCCAAGTTGCGATTGGTTAATTGAAAACGAATTCAAAAAGAACCCCGACAAAAAATACGAAGTGTTAACCTATGGAATGGATCAAGTTCGTTACTATTTCCGCAATTACCCCAATGTTCACGTGGGATATACGCGTTACGACGATCGTTCATCCAAAAACTGGGATTACGCCATATTCTATAATGCTTATTTCGATCAATTCCGCTTGAAGAACAATCAGTTTCCTCCTGTTGGAACGGTGTTCGCTCCTATGGTTTCCAACAAGCCCATGGGATGCGTAATCAAACGTCCATCTACTCTAGATTTTGAAGCGATTTCATTGGTTACACAACCCAGCACCGCGGATAGCAGTACTACATCCCCCGAAACCAAAATGAAAACAGCTATTGCAAAAATGGTTACCTATTTGAATGTGGACAAGAATTCCAGTGAAGTGATGTTTTATTTGGGATCTACTTACGCGAATATGGGACAAGCTGACAGTGCAGAATACTGGTTGAATCAAAGTGTGGCGGTTTTCCCAGAAAACAGTCGCAGTCAGTTCATGTTATATCAAATTGCAATGGATCAGAAAAAGGCGGATAAAGCCATTGCCATTATAGATAAATACATTGATTCTCGTCCCAAGGATTCCGAGGGATATTTGATGAAGGGACAGGCATTGTTATTGAAAAAAGACTATTACGGCACTGTAGAAATGGCCAGTGAAGGAATCAAGGTAAATCCATTAGAATCGCGGTGTTACTTATTGGGAGCTCAGGCTTTTCAGGGGTTGAAGGATGAAACTCAGATGCGTGCTTGGTACAATGCGGGCATGTTGCGCAACGCCAAAACGGCGAACGAACAACAATCGTCGATGGAATCCATGAACGCCATTTACGAGAGCATCACCGGCGAACCCATCGACTTCGAGAAGTACTTTGGTCGTTGATTTGAGGGGGGATTTGGATGTTATTTAAATAGTATTTAGATATTCCACAAGATCTTTTTCACAAGAATGGAAGGATTTATTCTGTCCGCCATGGTTCTGAAATTCCTAAAACTTTGTAATTTTAGCAAGTTTTAGGAATTTATACGATATTTGTTCTATGCAAACGGTTCTGAGAAGTCAATATCTCGACGTACTTAAAGTACTCAAGGACAAAAATTTCATCAAAGTAGCAACGGGAGTTCGACGTTGTGGGAAATCAACATTAATGTCGCAATTCCAAGATTTGTTGCTTGCAGAACATGAAGATGTTTCTATAATTTCTATCAATATTGATATGCCGGAATTCCGTTTTTTGGCAGAGAAAAACTGGAAAGAAGTATATGACTTTATAGTTGAACATCTCAAAATGAACCAAATGAATTATGTTTTTATTGATGAAGTTCAAAATGTAAAAGAATTCGAAAAATTATTGGAAGGACTCTATGTACATCCGCAAATTGATTTATATGTAACTGGCTCAAATGCATTCTTGTTATCCAGTGAACTTGCCACTTTACTCACTGGCAGAGCCTATGAAATCCATGTCTTACCTTTTTCCTTTGCTGAATACATTAGTTTCACAGGTAAATCCCAAAACATAGATAGGGCTTTCTCCGAATACGTAAAAACTGGAGGTTTCCCCGAAGCAATCCGACTTTCTGCTGATGGTAATCATTTCTCCTTAAATTATATGAAAATGGTTTTTGACAACATTTTCAATAACGATATTTCTGCTCGAAGGTCAATCTATTCTGAAGAATTGTATTTAGAAGTGGTTAATTTCCTAATCGACTCAATCGGTTCTACTATTTCAGCTTCCAATATCGCCAATACATTAAAGTCCAATAAAAAGCCAATAGATAACAAAACTGTTTCTAGTTATATTAACTCTTTGGTGGAATCTTACTTATTTTATCGTGTGAAAAGATACGACATCAAAGGCAAACAGCACCTAGCTACTCAGGAAAAATACTATCTTGTTGATTTGGGATTTCGCAATGCTTTGTTGGGTAAAGAGCTGCACAGCGATGCTGGTCATTTACTTGAAAATGTAATTTATTTAGAATTAAAACGCAGAAATAATCAAATTTGGATTGGGAAGAACAATAACCTGGAGGTTGATTTCGTAGTCAGGAACAAGGAAGGATTTACTCAATATATTCAGGTATCGCAAACAGTTCAAAATCCAGATACTTTGTCACGCGAACTTGCTCCATTAAACAATATTGCTGACCACCACGAAAAATTATTAATTACCATGGACTTTGATACAGGCACGTACAATGGTATCAAGAAAATCAATGCAATAGATTGGTTATTGATGAATTGAGATTAAAGTAATAGAATTTCACTATTGCAACCGATTCATTCTTTCCGTTAAAATAGTTTTATACTGTTCCTTAAATTCAGTACTCATAAAACTATGGTTTATCAGCTCTTGCCATTTGGGAAATGCCTTCGCCATCTTGTTAAAGATGTTTGCCTGTTGCTTTTCTTCTACCTTTAATGTATTCATCGCTGCCACAAAATCTTGCTTTTTGAGTTTCTTCTTCCGGCCATTGAGGGTTAATGCCATTTCTTCTTCATCTGCAGGATTAACCAAAGCGGTATTCACCAAATCGTAAGCTGGTGACAATGTCATCCCCAAGCCCGGCTGCTCAAGTAGGGAGAAATTCTTTAAATGCATATCCGCATTACCTGTGATGAAAGAGAAGAGCACCTGTTCAAAAAAATTCACCACATCCAAGCCAGGAGTTACTGAATGCATCAGAATAGATTTGCCAATCTGTTCATAGCTGCCGTGGTATTTGTCTTCGGTAAGTCGTTCTGTAAGTTGGCACATATCTTCCATTGCCAATTTTCCCTTTTGGGTTCGGTCTATTCGCTTGGTTATATAAGCCAAGTTGCCAGATTGCAATCGAATTAAACTATGTGGTGCAGTTTTTATTCTGGCTAATTGAGCCAAATGCATGGTTACATCTTCCACTTCCGGCAATTGCGGATACAAAGCGGTAGGCGGTTTTAAAATATACCCACTCCATAAGCCCACAATGGTGAATCTTTGATCGGTTCCATCTTTAGCATTACCCGTGATGTGCAGGGACAGTTTGGCTTGTACTCCTGTTACTGTGGTATGGCTCAGTATTAATTCTTTGGCCAATGGCTCCAGGTCTTCCTCTGAATAGGGCAATCTTGGTGGAGTTGGCTTTCCGAAAATCTTCTTGGAACAGGAAACATGAAACTCCTGCTCGTTTGCTGACAGGGGCTGATAACAAAAGAGGCATTTGCTCATGGTGTATCCTCCTCTTTTACTTCCTCCACACTCACTGCACCGATGCAGTCTTTACAGCAGGTCAACAACAGTCCCATCCGATCTCTCGAATTCAGTTTCCAATTCTTTTCTGCTATTTCCAACAACCATCCTTCCGGTATTAGTCCATCAAAAAAAGGGAATAGTACTTTTGATGTGTAAGGAGTTTCACGCAGCGGCAAGGTTAAACTTACAGGCTTGGCTCCGAGTTGTGTTGCATAGGCTTGGTTGTATATAAAATGATACCCTAGCTCATCCTGGGTGAGCCATCCAGCTATTTGATTTTCTATTTTTATGGCAGCTTTACGCACTGGATTGAATTTGAAATTGGTTATCAGGAATCAAGAAATATTTGAATTAGGCGTCGTGTGTAGTGGTTTTGGTTACGGCCCCAACCTCATAGCCGAAAAGTTGCAGTACCTGGTTTACCTTATCCAGACGCAAGGTTTCCTTGCCTTGTTCCAATTCACGGACAAAACGCAATCCTACACCGGCTTTTTCGGCCAATTCGGGCTGGGTGAGCTTTACCGATTTACGTTTGTGTTTTACAAAGTCTGCAAGATTCATTTTATACCTTTTTGGGTACAAATATAACATTAATTATAATATTTATACCTTTTCGGGTGTATTTTTTCTAAAAACAGAAAAATTATACCTTATAGGGTGTAATATTATTGTAAAATATTATACTAAAACCCTATCGGGTATAAACTATAAGAATGATAAAATAGAATGCTTCTGTATCCACATCCACTTTCTTCAAGGTGCCCAAGAATGATACGAGCTTGAAAGTTACAATGGACTTTGAAATTGTACGCCATGCATTCATTAATTATTCCATAGCATTTATTGAATAATTATGCGTTTTTGGGCAATTACGCCTAAATAATTATACTTGAATTCGTAACTTAGCCGTTAGAAACTATTGTTGTTTTCGTATTTCTGTTTTTGGAACTTAACTTATTAATTCAACAAGAATTCAAGTACTTATTTGAGATTTAGAGATAAATGAAAAACGTAAAAGAATCAGCAAATTTTATTTGGTCTATTGCAGACTTACTTAGAGGGGATTATAAACAAAGCGACTACGGAAAAGTAATTCTTCCCCTGACCGTTTTGAGAAGATTGGATTGCGTACTAGAATCCACAAAAGCTGAAGTCCTCAAAAAATATGAACAAATGAAAACCACTAATATTCAAAATCTAGATCCCATTTTGAATAAAGTAGCTGGTTTCAACTTCCATAATCGAAGTCCTTATGACTTTAACAAACTGATTGCTGACCCGAATAACATAGCATCCAACCTTCGTAATTACATAAACGGTTTTTCAGAGGATGCACGAGAGGTGATTGAACAATTTGAATTTGACAATCAAATTAACAAAATGGACGATGCCAATTTGTTATTTATGGTAGTCAAACGTTTTCAAGAAATCGATTTACATCCAGAACGAATTTCCAGCATGGAAATGGGTTATATGTTTGAGGAACTGATTCGGAAATTCGCTGAGATATCAAACGAAACTGCCGGAGAGCACTTTACACCAAGAGAGGTAATTAAATTGATGGTGAACATCTTGTTCTTAAATGATCGGGAAATATTAACAAAAAAAGGAATCACAAAAACCATTTTCGATTGTTGTGCGGGTACAGGCGGAATGCTGTCTGTTGCCGAAGAATATTTGCATGAACTGAATCCGGATGCTCGTTTAGAAGTTTTTGGTCAAGAGCTGAATCCTGAATCTTATGCAATTTGCAAATCAGATTTGATGATTAAAGGACAAAATGCTTCCAACATCAAAAAAGGTAATAGCATATCAGAAGACCAGCTATCCAACGAAAAATTTGATTATTTAATTACCAACCCTCCATTCGGGGTAAAATGGGAAAAGTTTGCTAAAAAGGTCAAAGAAGAGCACGAGCAATTGGGTCACGGAGGAAGATTTGGCGCTGGATTACCTTCAGTCAGTGATGGTTCATTTCTATTTTTGATGCACTTGATGAGTAAGATGAAACCGGCCGAACAAGGAGGTTCTCGTTTAGCTATTGTATTCAACGGCTCTCCCCTCTTTTCAGGATCACCCAGTAAAACAAAAAATGAAAGTAGTATTCGTCAATGGATAATTGAGAATGACTTTCTAGAGGCTGTAATTGCATTACCCAATCAGCTTTTTTACAATACAGGCATTTCAACCTATATCTGGGTAATATCTAACCACAAACCAACCGAGCGCAGAGGCAAAGTGCAGTTGATTAACGGGGTTGACTTATTCAAGAAAATGAGTAAGTCTTTGGGGGATAAACGCAATGAGTTGTCGGATGACCATATTGCAGAAATCACCAAAATTTATGGAGAATTCAAAGAAAGTGAAAATTCAAAAATCTTTGAAAATAAAGCATTCGGATACTACAAGGTTACAGTTGAACGTCCAGAAAGAAATGTGTATGGTGAAATAATCACGGATAAAAAAGGACAACCCAAACCAGATTCGACATTGCGCGATACTGAGAACATTCCATTATTGATGGACATAGATGAATACATGGAAAAAGAAGTGTTGCCGCATGTACCCGATGCTTGGATTGACCACAGCAAAACCAACGTGGGTTACGAAATCAATTTTACCAAGTATTTTTACAAGTACAAGCCCTTACGTTCACTAGAGGAAATTCGAAAGGATATTATAGCACTAGAACAGGAAACAGATGGATTATTGAAAAACGTTATCGGATAAAGAATGAAGAAGTACGATAGCTATAAGGATTCTGGAATTGAGTGGATTGGCGAGATTCCAAGTCATTGGGATAAAGTATTGTTCAAACGAGTTATTGAAAAAATAAAAGATGGAACACATGGTTCTTTTTCAAGAGTTGAAGAAGGAAGACCTCTCTTGAGTGCTAAAAATGTATATGATTTCGGATTAGTAATCAGTGAAAATGAAAGTCTGATTTCAGAAGAAGATTTTAATGAAATCACAAAGAATGGATTTCCGTCACTTAATGACCTTTTAATAACCTGTGTAGGTACAATAGGCAGAACATGTGTTTACAAATATAATGAACCATATGCATTTCAAAGAAGCGTAAGTTTTTTGAGGTTAAATCATAAAGGTAATCCAAATTATTATAAGTATTTTGTACAATCAGATTTATATCAAAATCAACTTATAAATTTAGCTAAAACAAGTGCTCAAAGTGGAGTTTACATGAGTGATTTAGCTAACAGTATAGTGCTTTTACCTCCTGTAAATGAACAAACATCCATTGCCAACAACCTAGATCAAAAAACTACCCAAATTGATGACTTGATTGCCAAAAAGGAGCGTTTGATCCAGTTGTTAGAAGAAGAGCGAACCGCCATCATCAACCAAGCGGTAACCAAAGGACTTGACCCAACCGTTCCTATGAAGGATTCGGGTATTGATGGATTAGGTTTAATTCCGTTGAATTGGAAACTAATGAAATTCAAAATTTTTGCGTCAATATTAACATGTGGAGTTGCCTCAACACCAGAATATGTAGATGAATCTGTTGGAGTTCCATTTTTATCTGCTCAAAATGTTAAGAACAATCGAATGCGATTGGATAATTATAAATTCATATCTACGGATTTGCATAATTCTTTAACGAAAAATAGAAAACCTCAAAATGGTGATATTCTGGTGACAAGAGTTGGAGCTGGTATTGGTGATGCTTGTATCGTTGATTGTGATTTTGAATTTTCGGTTTATGTAAGTTTAACTCATATTAGAGTTGATGAATCCATTGTAAAAAATAAGTTTATCATGTACTTTTTTAGTACTGATTACTGTAAATATTTGAATAGTCAAGGTACTGTTACAGGAGGAGGAGTTGGAAATTTGAATGTAAATAATGTTGAACGATATAAAGTACCAATTCCTCCACTTGAGGAACAAGAATTGATTGTTGATTTCATTACCTACAAATCAACAGAAATTGACAAAATTGTTTTTAAAACCCAACAAGAAATCGAGTTATTAAAAGAATACAAAACAGCATTAATTAGTGAGGTAGTTACTGGCAAGGTGGATGTGAGAAATGAAAAATTGAATAAAGATGATAAAAAGCATACATATTAAAAATTTTCGCTCAATTAAGGAGATTTACATTGAACCCAACTCACTTTGTGCAATATTGGGTGCTAATAGTGCTGGAAAAACTAATATATTAAAAGCAATAGATTTGGTGCTAGGAGAAGGTTGGGCGACAAAAGCAAAGGTTGCCAAAGAATTATTTTACGATACAAATTCTCCAATAGAGATCAGAATTGATTTTAATGAAACTATAAAACATAATTCTGGATATTATGGCATTGTAGACATAAACTACATTACCCTTAACATGAGAATGTACCCAGAATTTTTATGCGAAGTAAGATTGAAAAGTGAAAGTTCTGATAAAGATTACTATGTAAATGATGAGTTCAAAAGGAATTGTCATTTTATTTATATACCGTCAAATCGAGATTTGAGTGGTCAATTAAGGGTAAGTAATTGGACTTTATTAGGTAAACTAATGAAAGAGGTTTACCAAAACTACGTTAACTTTTACAGCGGTGATGAACAAAAATTAAGGGACACGTTTAAAGAAATCATGAACCTGCCTAGGCAATTTTTAGAGAATGATTTTGATACAGATAGTTTAACATATAAAAAGTTTGCAGATTCATTTGTAAAGAATTGTAGGAACAATTCATTAGGATTGAGTAATGGAATGAGTCCAGAACTCAATATCTACAACCTTAATTGGTTTTATAAAACTCTACAAATAACATTAACCGAGAATCACACTGACAAAGTATTTGATTCGGAAGAAGTCGGTTCGGGAATGCAGAATTTAATTTTAATCTCCATATTTCAAACATACGCTGAATTGATGGGAGGTAAGGTAATATTTGGTATAGAAGAGCCAGAAATTTATCTGTATCCGCAAGCTCAAAGGGCTTTGTATAAAAGTTTTCAAAGGATATCTGAAACATCACAGATTTTTTATACTTCACACAACCCCAACTTTATTGATGCTTCAAGAGCGTATGAAATAGAAATGGTGTTCAAAACAGCAGAAAAAGGAACCATCAATACACAAAAAAACAAGGCATTTATTAATGCTGTTCAAGCAGAAAAAGAAAGATTCAGAATCTATACACAATTCAACACTGAAAGGAATGAAGTTTTCTTTGCAAAAAAAGTAATACTTGTAGAAGGAGATTCTGATCAAATTTTTTATCATACAATAGCCGAAAACCACTGGGGTATCAACTTAGATAAAGA
>CAZQFZ010000071.1:0-13034 GCA_964592635.1 uncultured Rhizobium sp. | reverse complement strand
AAGATAACCATCTGATAATTGTAAATAAGCCTGCTGGAGTTCCCACACAAGGCGATGAAACTGGTGATGAACATTTATTGGGAATGACCGAAGAATACATTCGAGTAAAATACAACAAACCCGGTGCCGCTTATGTGGGGTTAGTGCACCGAATTGATAGGCCCGTATCGGGAGCAGTGATTCTTGCCAAAACATCGAAAGCACTGGTTCGAATGAACGAAATCTTCCAAAAAAAGGAAAATCGCAAAATCTATCACGCCATTGTTTCCACTCAATTACCGGAAGAATCAGGTACATTAGAACATTTCTTATCCAAAGATTCTGTAACGCACAAGGCATTGGCATACAATAAACCCCGCGGTGGTGCCAAATTAAGCATTCTACATTACCGACTATTGGCCAGTCTTGCTGGTAAATACCTTTACGAAATTCAACTCGAAACCGGTAGATTTCACCAAATACGCGCCCAATTGTCTAAAATGGGTTCACCTATCTTGGGGGATCTTAAATACGGCGCCGGGAATCCATTGCCCGACCGATCAATAGCATTACACTCTCGTCAATTAATCACTCCACATCCTGTTAAAACTAATCCATCTGTTAGCGTATCGGCACCTTATCCCAAAAAACAATGGTGGGACTTATTCAAAGATGAGACGAGGGCTCCCAAAAAACGTCGCTAAAATTTTGGATTTGATCATTGATCACTACTATTCCTTCCATTTCCAGCAATTCTTGCATCCGATTTGGATGGGAAAAGTGCATTTTACCTGTCAATAATCCCTGACGATTCACCACCCGATGTGCTGGAATAGTAGAATCAATAGAATGACTTAAATTCATAGCCCAGCCTACCATTCTTGAACTCCTCTTGCTTCCTAAAAAAGCTGCAATTGCACCATAACTCGTTACTCGACCCCGAGGAATAAGACGAACTACATCAAATACTCGATGATTGAAATCATAATTTTCAGGTTTCATACAACCAACTGCGCTTATTTTTGTCTTAAATTTACAACAAATTCGTTTAAACATTAATAATTCTTAAAATAAGGATATGAACCTAAAGAATATCGCCATCATTATTTCAGCTTTTATCATCGGGGGAAGCCCGCTCCTTGCTCAAAAAGAAGGAAAATCCAAAAAGAATAAATCTCGAAAAATTGACAACAACCCCGTCTCTGTGAATGCAGACCTTACTTCGGTTTCAGACCCCAATCAAAAAACCGTTTCAGCTGCAAATAATTCAAGTCAAACCAATGGCTCTTCCACTGCGTTTGAATCCAATGTATTGATTACCCCATATCAAAGACCTTATCCCGTCAACAAGGAAAACAGAGTGGGTGTTTATCCCAAACAAAGGAATCAAAAACAATGGGATGGACGAACTCCAGGTATATACTCCATTCGATTTAAAATGAAAGGTTTAAAACCAGGTGAAGTGGTATATATCGCAGACCATCACATTGGTGGCAAATACCTAAGAGACACTGCTGTTGTTGATAAAAAAGGAATTGCCAATTTTACTGGTAACTTTTGGCTGCAACGTGGAATGTATCTATTCGTATTGCCCGAAAAAAAGGATTATTTTGAATTTTTAATCGACGACGACCAAGATTTTCAAATTAACTGCGACACGTCATGGTACGAACACGATTATTACGGTAAAATGTCTGTTGAAGGCTCCGAAGAGAACGATCGTTTTGTAAAATACCAAATAGGTAAAATGAAATCAATCCAGAAACTAATTGATGTTGATCAAAAAATTCAAGCCGATAGTACACCTGAAAATATAGCTAGATGGAATCCGATTAAAGAGCAATATCTGAGAGAAAAAAACCAGTACGACAGTCTTTACATTGCTAGAAATCCTAATTCCATGCTAGCGCGATTTTTGTATGCAATGCAACCTGTAAATATACCACAAGAACTACCTACCAATAGTGATGGTACAAAAGACAGTGCATTCCCATATCGCTATTACAGAAACCACTATTGGGACAATGTAGATTTCAACGAAGATGCTTTGGTCAGAATGCCCGTAAACGTATTAAAAATGAAATTGGATGCGTTTTTCGATAAAGTAATAGTTCCTGACGCAGATACCTGTATAAAATTGTGTGCTGAATTATTGGAAAAATCAAAAAATAGCGTCGAAAATGAAAAATACCTGATTTGGTACTTAACCAACCGTTTTGAATCCAGTAATATTATGGGATTGGACCGCGTATTTGTTTATATGGCTCTGGGTTATTATTGTCAAGGGAAAACCTGGTGGGTTGATTCTACTACCGTATCAAAAATGTGCGAAAATGCCTTCCGTAGATCACATTCACTCATTGGAGCACCGGCTGCCGACTTGCAATTGAAAAATCAAGATTCGGTTTGGATTAACACCAACTCAATAAAAGCACCATACACCATCATGATGTTTTGGGATCCCACATGTGGCCATTGCAAAGAAATCATGCCCAAAATTGCTAAAATCTATGCCGAAAATAAAAGCAAAGGCTGGAAGGTTATCACATTAGCATCTGGCGACAAGAAAAAGGAATGGTACGAATACTTGGCAAAACATCCAGAGATATCTGAATTTACTAACCTTATCAGAGGAGAAGTATTAGCACAAAAATATGCCGACGCATTATATTCCTACTATGTGATTGCCAGCCCTACCATTTATTTGCTCGATGAAAATAAAAAGATCGTAGCTAATAGAATAGATGCTGAGAAAATTGTAGAATTTATCGGGCATTTGGATTCGCTCAAAACCGAGAAAAAATAACTACTTGGTTTTGAGTTTTTCGTACGTTTTGATGAATTCATCAGGATAAAAAACGATACCAAAAGTATAATAAGACGAAGAAAAGAATGTGCCCGGTATCATTGAAAATCGGGCACCTACTCCAGCGGAAACGCCTACATATTTCCATACCCGATAACTTGACAAAACCCCGGTTTCTATGGGTACTATCAATTTAGACACATATTTGTAATCGCCGGTTGGTTGCAACAATTTCAAATCGGCAGTTCCAACCCCCAGTTGAACGGTTTGAAGCAATAACCATTGGTAAGTCTTATACCAGCGGTATTCAGATTGTCCGCTTAAATAGAAATAATGATAAGAATTAGATCTCTCATCCTGAAATGCGGTACCATATAATCCGCCATAAAAAGCCAACTTCTTATAATCAGCACCTGCACGAACACCAAAGATATTGATGGCGGTTCCTGTAACATACGAATGTCGACTATCCAAACCAGCTGAAAACTCGGGTTTTGTGCGAGTGTATATTGAGATACTATCACCTAACGACCATTTATTCTGCCCCATTAGCGGACTCACACTACCGGTCAAAATCTGCAAATACATCCAGAATCTCTTTTTCATATACAAATCTTGCCCTTTAACCTCCTACTTGATTACAACAAATAACAAACCTACTCTGCAAAATTAAAACAAACAATTGCGTAGAAAGCACGATAATCAGAAAATTAAACGAAATTCGCACCAAATTCAACAAAACCATGCAGCTCAAAATAAAAACCATTTTAGGACTAATGCTTGTACCCAGTTTCACATTTGCACAAATCGCAAAACCAAAAATTGAAAAACATAGTGTAGAGGTAAATCTGAATTTTCAAGTGGGTTCTGCCCCCATTTCATTGGAGGCGCCAAGCATTAAATACAGATATTTCTTGAATCCATATCTTGCCGCAAGAACTGAATTGGCCGCTTCTTTGTTCCAAAATTCTAGTCGATTGTACAATTCTAGCATGGATGATTTTGGCACTATAAACCAATCTTCTTGGAATTTGAGTTGGAGTATTGGTGCTGAACATCACTTTCAAGGTACAGAAAGGTTATCTCCATATTTAGGAGCCGTAGCACAAATTCAAACTGGTGGATCCAGTCAAGAAGGAACAAACACATTCAACGGCTTTGTGTATTCGCAAGGCGACCAATATTCTAATTACATATCCGGAAGTTTCGGTTGGGGAGCAGGAGTAGTTTTTGGAGCTGATTATTATGTATTAAAAAATGTTTTTGTAGGTGCTGAAATCACCTATGGCTACGGACGAGTATTTAATGGATATCAACAGGTTTGGTCCACCCGTTCCGGAGTAACAACAGAAACAAAATTATCCTCTTTTGGTTCTTTGGGAATAAGCAACAGCGGAATTAGACTCGGTGTACGATTCTAAATCCGGAAGCGTTTCTCATTGCAATCCCGTTGTATTAGGTAAATTACCAAATATAGCTTAATCCCCATTCCATGTAATCAGCTCGATTCAAATGAGCTTTGATTCTATTTCTTAACACCCAATTCTGTGTCAACCTATACTCACAACCCAAACCATTGTAAAAAATGGGCTTAACACTGTGTACTGGTTTTAAAACATAGTAACCCAGATCTAAGCGCATTCCCAATCTACCAAAAAGGAAAACCTTGCCCAATTTCAAAGCCACTTCTCGGGTATCTTTGGGTTGAATTCCATTTAAATTACCCCATTTATCCCAATAATAATTAGGATCCGAAAACAATTCTATTCCGCAGTCCCAATAACCTCGGGCGTCCTTTTGTACACGGTAGTTAAAATCCAGTATCCACACTGCAGTGGGCTGTTTGAATTCCAAAGAATGTTCCCGAATTGCCAATTTAACTCCCAAGGAATATGGATAGGCAAAATATTTCCTTTTAACTCGATAATAACGTTTTCCTTCCTGACGATGAGAATAAGGTATGTAAAATAATCCCAAACTGCCATTCAAAACATTCAATCCTACATTGGGTTTTTTATAATTCGCATTTGAACAATGAGTTAAATTCAAACCCAAATTCAATCCTAACTTTTCATTGAACTTGATTCGCGTTTCCCCAGTTAAAATAGCCATATAATTCCAATGTGAACCTATTGCCCAATTGATCGGTGTTGTACTCGAATCGTACTTTTGAGTCAAGTACGATGGACCATAACTAATTTTCCACCCTACTGATACGCTTTCCGAAATGGAACGTTGTTGTCCTACAGAAGCACCAAAACCGTATTGATTCCCAGTCACTTTCAAGCCCATGTCCATGGCTAAAAAAGATGCACCTATGTAAGAATGAGTGTAAAGCTTTTTTCTTTTTTCATAAATGGGTCGCCTTTCTACCGGTATTTCCCATTCTGCTTCCACTTGAAGCCCAGAAATCGGCGTTACCAGAGGAATAGTGTAGGAAGAGTGGGGCAACAATTTTCCTACCAACCACTTACCGCCAATTGAATATTGTGCACGTAAATTAATTGCAAAAAACGCAATAAAACCCAAGCTTCCATAAGGAATAAGTCCAATAAAACGTCTTTTAACAAGGCGAAACACTTCGCAATTTACGAATTTACAACCGCTACCTTGTAAATTTCCTTATTTTGATTCGGGAAATAATTCTTGTAATTTTTTGTATCGAAAGTCAAAAATTCCCTGCACCTTGCTATCTACAAATAGTTTAGCCGCAATGACACCTAAAAATCCTTTACCAATATCATAATGCAGTATATCTCTCATCCTTACTCCACCTTCAATTGCTTCAAAATGATGCTCATGATGCCAAATATTGTATGGGCCTTTGCGTTGTTCATCCACAAAATACGACCGATTCACCACATGAGTTATTTCTGTACACCAGTCCATCTGTATTCCCAAAAAAGGAGAAATTTTATACATAATAAATAAACCCGGATACATCTCTTCTGGAGGATTCGAAGTGATTTTAAATACCATATCTTCCGGTGTAATTTCGTTTAGGTTCTTGGGGGAAGAAAAAAACTTCCACGCTTCATCTAAGGTAATTGGCAGTTCCTGAACAAATTCAATTCGTTTCATAGATTAGAGAACAACTTAGCTTGATTTAAGTTCATCATGAATTCAGTATATTCGCTTTCTAATTTCGCATTTCAATGGGTCAATCTAAAAAACAACTTTTGATAAATTTAATCAAGAATAGTCTTTACGTAATTATTGCTTTGTTTATTGGAGCATTTGTAAACGGTAAAATTATTGAAATAGGCCCTACTGTAATTCCACCGCCAAAAGGTGCGGACTTTACAACTGAAGCAGGATTAAAAGCGGCAGCTGATTTAATGCAACCTGTGCATTTTATTATGCCGTTTCTTGCACATTCACTTGGTACTCTCGTTAGTGCTTTGGTTTTATTATTTTTCTTTAAGGAGCGACAAGCATTATTCATCCGTTCACTAATTGTGGGAGGAATATTCTTTTTAGGTGGATTATCTATGGTATTTATGATACCTTCACCCTGGTGGTTTATTTTAGCAGATTTGGGCTTGGCCTACTTCCCAATGGCTTTGCTGCCCTTCTGGATAAAGTATAGAAGTTTACATTGAACAATTCCAAATGCAGTATAAAAATTCCAACTGCAGTTTAACAAAAACGTTTGATACTAACCTGAATATTTTAGATTCTTCAAAAATATCAACATACCAATCTGCTGCTGCTCTAGCCTGTTGATTAAACCATAAGCAAGGATAAATTTTGTTTTCAGACATCAATCAAAGTTATACAATACTTTCGAAAATTGACATAAAAAAAGCCACCCTGCGGGCGGCTTTTTGTGGTATCGGACGGAATCGAACCGCCGACACAAGGATTTTCAGTCCTTTGCTCTACCAACTGAGCTACGATACCTTCAAATTTTATTACCCAATTTAATTTTTGTCTTATCTTGCGATTGGATTAATTAAACGGGACTGCAAAAATACAACAATCCTCCTATCTTCCAAGAAAAATTCAAAATATTTTTTTTCTTTGCACTCACAAAATACGAATTAACTCTTTAAACATGTCAGAAAAAAACAACAGCGTTTTGGAATTCAATGAATACCGAGCAAAAATGAATGAAAAAATTCTCAATTCAGACAATCTCGTTCTGAAACGTTTATTTAACCTCGATACACAGACCTATGCCCCAGGCGCATTGGATGTAAAAACAAAAGAAATGTTAGGATTGGTAGCATCGCTAGTACTACGCTGTGATGATTGTGTAAAATACCACCTAGAAAAATGCTTTCAACAAAACACCACCACCCAAGAACTTTTTGAGGTTTTAGCCGTTGCCAACATCGTGGGCGGAACCATTGTTATTCCGCATACGCGAAGAGCGGTTGAATTCTGGGATGAATTAATTGAACTCCACAAAATCTGAAATTACAGCACAAAATAATTTTGCCTTAATGCAAAAAACCAAAGGCGCAAATCCAATACATTCAAACTAAAATCGCAGTTCTTGCCTGCCAAAAACAGACTCAGTAAATTTACGTCTTGTACGTTTGTATTATTATTTATACCTATATTTCCGGTTTTAAATTACTAATTATCAAACCCATGGACAGAAATGCTCTTCATCACACCATTGAAATTGGATCTTCCGCTTGGATTTACCTCAATGTTGGTTTGGTTATGGGAATCATTGCCTCTTTGTATTTTTCCAAATCCGATAGAGGCAAATCTATTACCTCCAAAACACTCGGATTTATCCTCATCGCCAATTTTGTTTTCAACCAAATCTATGCCGTCTATTTAGGTATTTGGCAAAAAGATGTGCATCTACCATTTCACCTGTGCTCTTTCTCAACCATTTTGAGCGTAATTGTTTTGTTTTTTAAACGACAATGGGCCTATGAATTCCTCATTTTTTGGTCAGCTGGAGCAGTGCACTCGTTCCTAACCCCCGAAATTACTGATGGTGCTTCAATTTACAACCATTGGGAATACGGTATTGCACATGCAGGTGTTATTATTACCGGAATTTACGCCACTTATCGACTCGACTTCACTCCGCGTAAACATTCTTGGTTAAAAGTAATGGGATATACTCAACTTACACTACCTATTATAGGACTAATCAATTATTTTCTAAATTCTAACTACATGTTCATCGCTCAAAAACCAGATGCTCAAAATCCATTCATCATTGGAGAATGGCCCTGGTATATTATCGGACTTGAATTTGCCGTTTTACTCCATTTTGCAGCATTTTATTGGATTCACTTGAGAATAGCTAGGATTCGCGACAATGGAATGCATACTACAACAATTCCATTACCTCTGGGTTAATTAGAATTTCATCCACAAATATGTAAGCATCACCGTTGTATTCAAAGCCAGGATGCCTAGGGGGTAATTTGCCGAAATTCTTGGCTTTAACCTTTATATAACGAGCCGAAATCATCTCTTGGGATTTATTACTACCTATTTTACTCCCGGATCGGTTTTTCCATAAATGATAATTGACCTTACCTCGAGGTCGAGAGCCGCGTTTTTCGCTACCCGACACCGCTTTCGCCAATATCAGTGGGACAATGGTTGCTTGCTCCCTAATCAGACCTCTAAAATCAAATCGATTGAACAATTTATAATCCTTCCCATCCACTGAGTAATAAAATTCAACATCTTTGGGTTCAAAAATCCATGCTCTTTGATCTGCGAGAAAGCGTATGCCTAAATACTTGATTTCGGTATTCACTTTTAAATCAATCACACACTCAAAGTCCTGACCCTGATAACCCTGCCAACTACCTGCTCGCCATTCCTCACTTCCCAAAACACCGTCAATCAAGGCCTGATGTCCCCCACCCGAATATTGAGGATTGTATTTGCCAGCAATAGAAATTACTTCATAATTATTGGGCTGCTCATAAACATAAGCAGCCGTATAATTCAAACGAGTTATCGAATTCACTGCCGTGTCGCCATAAGCAGCCCAAATTAACGCTGGACCCGTTAAATTCAAGCGTACTGCTGTATCAGACAAAGACAATACATACAGTTGAGTAAACTGTCCAGGCAATGTATTCCCCGGAAAAGAAGAACGATTATTGATGGATTCATTCATCAATCGAACAAAAACATGCAATCCCATTTTGGAATTCTCCAACTCCATTCGATTCGAACTCTTATTATCCATAGCACCTAAATCACTCGGATTCCCCCCGGCATTCAATCCATTCTGCATTTTAACAGTATTCAACACTTTTAACGGCTGTATGTAAACGTTGTAGCGCTCACCTTTTTTTACCTTTTTGGGGGATGTTATTTCTGCCCTTACCGCAATTTCACTCGATATATTGGAAATTGAACCATTCAAAGATGGAAGTTCTTGAATTCTTTTTTCTACAGCAATTATATCAATTGCATTTAGAGATTTACTCGCCACACGTTTAAATTTAACCTCCTTAAAAATCTCCAAATAATGGTAGCCAATTCGTGGAATAAATTCAGAATGATAAAATAATTCATTCTTATTTTTCTTATAAAAATCAGACTCCATAAATTGTTTAATTGTTTGATTGCTATTTTCAAACTTCTTTAGATATTTCTCTAAATCACCATCTGTATTTAATTCAAAATGCATCGGGTTCAAACCGTTGTACATAAACCACAATTCATTTTCCGTGGCTTTATCCCTCGAAAAAGTAAAAGTATCACCCTGTTCTGTAAATAATTGTACTCTGGGAAACAACGGCAATCCCAATTCATACTGATTCGTACCAGGTGCTACCGGATATATTCCTAAAGCAGACATTACATACCAAGCACTCATTTGCCCACAATCTTCATTCCCAATTAATCCGTCTGGGCTGTTTTTATAGAAATTGCTATAAATATTCCAAAGAATTTTCTGAGTCTGATCCTTTCGATTTAAATAGTTGTAAAGATAAGTCATGTGGTGACTGGGTTCATTTCCGTGTGCATATTGTCCAATTAATCCTGAAATGTCCGCCTGTTCCCTTCCGGAGGTTTTACTTGAGCCATAAAACAACGTATCTAAATGTGTTTTAAAACCGTTGTATCCACCATACACTTGAAATAATCCCAAAACATTGTGCTGCACCGCAAGTGAATATTGCCAAGCATTTGCTTCCGTGTAATGATTATTGACTTCATTGCGTTGGAAAGGACTTAAAAACTGCCCATTATGCTTAGGTCTAAAAGATTTACTCTCTGAATCGTATAAATTCATCCAGCGATTTTCACGGCGCTTTAATTCTCGAACCAATGAATCATATTTACCCGAATACAGATCCCCCGTAGAAGACTCAAAACCATCCAATAACTCCAATACTCTCCTGCTACTGAAGTCGTCATAAGCGTATTCCAAGGTTTTTGATACGGATTCTGCTTCTTTAAGAACATCCATGTAGCCCAATTTCAAATTATAGATTGTCAATAATTCATTGGCAGTTGGAATGGCAAATTGATACGATAATTCTTTACTATTGCTGCTTTCCATCACTGCTTTAACCAATAATTCTTCAGTAAGGCCATCAGTTCCATCCAATTGAAGATCGATTCCTTTAGCCAATGCCTCTGCAATTACAGGTACACTGTGAAAACCAATCATACAATTGGTTTCACAAGAACCTAATTCCCAAACCGGTAATTTCCCACCGTCTTTGTATTGCAACAACATGCTACGTACAAATTCCCGGGTACGTTGACGCTGAACTAATGTCAATAATGGATGCAACGTTCTGTAGGTGTCCCACAACGAAAATACATGATAAACGCGATGACTCGCAGTATGTATTTTCTGATCTCTACCACGGTAATTTCCATCAACATCAGAAGCCAATGATGGATGCACAAACGTATGATACAATGCCGTGTAAAAATTAACCAAATTCTGACGAGACCCGTTCTCAAATTGATATGAATTGACATCTACACGAATTCTATTCAATTCACGATTCCAAATGGATTCAGCTTCTTTTTTCATCAGATCAAAATAATCCATGGGCAACTTCATATTCGATTCCCCCTTGGGAAACTGCCTAACAGAATTCCCCATTTTATTTGCAGAATTCCCTTCGATTCTAAGATACTCTTCCGGCCAATTTTTATTCACCAACTCCACAAACTGAAATGGCAACATATCATCGCCCATGCCTTTGGGAGCACGAAATTGAACCATCTTTTCTTTTAACTGGTTCAAGGTAAATTGTTCATTTTTCTCCGCACCTTCCATAGATGTAAACGAAATACTCGTTCTAACCTCCAAGGTAAAATATGGGTTCCTACTCCTATCATATAATATTCTTTCGGGAATCTGAGGTAGTCCGTTCCGACTACTGTCTATACCTAAATCCAATGCCCTTCTAAAACACAATGCCAATTTGGTTTTATTCTCATTGTATTGAAATTTTATAATGGGTTGAGAAAATTCAGTTACAAAAAATACCCATTGATTATTCGCCCAAGCCTTACTCTGCCGATGACCTCGAATCCGGTAAATTCCTTGTTCTTCAATACTGCTTCCAGGTTTAAAATTTTCCAAGTCCAATGAAAACGACAATAACTCATCTCTGTGCTCCAAATCAATTACCACCCAAGCTTCATTGAGACTAGCGAATTCATACTTTTGTATTCCAGTATAATCTGAAGTCGTTAATTCCGTTTTTATTCGCGATCTTCGGTACCTCACGCTGTAATAACCTGGCGTTGCCACTTCATCGCGGTGCAAATAGACTTCTCTGTATTCTTTGGGATCAAATTTCGGCCCATCTGTTGGTTGAAATAATATATCTCCTAAATCAGAAACCCCAGTTCCGCTTAAATGGGTATGAGAGAATCCCAAAATACTTGAATCATTATAATAATAACCACCACAAGCATCCCACGAAGCATCATTTCGAGTATCAGGACTTAACTGAACCATTCCAAAAGGCAACACGGCTCCCGGAAAAGTATGTCCATGCCCGCCAGTACCAATAAACGGATTTACGTATTGGTTAAAATCCTTTGTTTCACGAATTGAGAAATTATCGGCATCCTCTACAACTTCATCACCTTCTCCAGCAGCCAAATCTTTTAATCGCTGTTCGCGCTCTTTGAATAAAGAACTTGACTGAGATTGATACTGATTTGATTTCAGAATAGTTGATTTATTGTCTTGCCTTTCGGTATTTTTTGTTTTTTGGGGGATGTTTTTACCGTTGATTTTGGATTTCGTAGCACTTGGAGTGGGCTGAATCTGAGCAACGTTTGCCTTGATAGCACCCAAAATAAACAGCACATATAATAAGAATCTCATCCTAAACATCATTATTAAATCGTTAATCGGATCAAAGTTCAGCAATTTATTTCACAAAAAAAGGGGAGCAAGCTCCCCTTTTTTTGAAAATCGATTCAAAAAACAACGATTCCTTTTGAACCTCTATTCTAAATATCTTAATTGTTTACAGTTATGCTAACCATCACACGACGGTCAACAGTATTTTCTTTTGAAAATGCAGGTTGAGTGGTTGTAACCTGTATTGGCGCAGTAACACCCAACACATTCACCAAGAAATTCTGAACCGCTTGGGCTCTTTCAGCTCTCAACTTATCGTTGAACTTAGCATTTCCTGTTTTATCAGCCGACGAAAATAAATTTACATTAAAGCTATACGCAGATTTACTCTTATCAATAGCAGCTTTCCAACGATACAATTCCTGCATTCCACTTGAAGATAATTTAGCCGAACCCAAATCAAAAAATACTACCGCATTGTTTGAACGCTCAAACTCCGCTTTAGATTCTTTTTCCAAAGTTTCTAAATCATCCATTTTCTTTTCTAACTCGGCAACCAATTTCGCAGCCTTTTCATTATTTGCATCCAAAGCATTAACGCGAGTTTCTACTTCAGATAATTTTCTTTCAATTCCTGAATTGTCGGTAGTTTTTTGGTTTTTAGAAATCAAATCCGTTGTTTGATTTGCTACAAAACCGGATAACTTGGATTTGTCGTAAGCTTCCTTAGAGTTAATGCAACTCGTAAAAGTCATGGCACCTCCAAAAAGAATCGCCAATGTTTTAATTGAAATTGTGTTTTTCATAATTATATAAAAGTACAAAAATATGCGAATTACCCTACGAATAGTGCACCTTCATCGATTATTGATCGGTTTTCGTCAAGTCCAATGCCACATCTACGATCATATCTTCCTGACCTCCTACCATTTTACGACGTCCAAGTTCTTCTAGAATAGTACG
>CAZQFZ010000070.1:0-13918 GCA_964592635.1 uncultured Rhizobium sp. | reverse complement strand
GTCGAACCGATGACCTCTTGCATGCCATGCAAGCGCTCTAGCCAGCTGAGCTAATTCCCCAAATCAGTGCGCAAATATACCATTTCTTTCCACTCAATCCAACCAAACCAGCTGAATATCTTGTTCAATGTCCGGATGCAAACTCTTGGATACCGGACACGTGTGAACCACCCGCCGCAATCCCTCTTTGTTCCTCTCCGTGCAACCTTCACCCAATTTTATTCGTATCTCCGCTTGTATTTTCGCTATTTTTCGGGGATTTGATTGCATTACCTTACTCGTTTCCGCCTCTATTACCTCAATGTTGAATTCCTTCAACTGAGCGTAAATTCCCATCGTGGTAATAATGCAGGTAGTTAAACTCAATGCACATAAATCCGTAGGAGAAAATGCTTCCCCCTTGCCCAAATTATCTGTGGGTGCGTCCGTGTGAACCATCGTTGAACTCTGTAAATGAACGTTCTCACAACGTAAATTCCCCAAATAAACCGTTTTAAAATGTGCCATAACTGCAAATATCCACATTTATTTAGAATAATTTCAAGTTTTCATTGTATCTTTGCACCGCAAATAACCACCTGTCTTAATCCGTTATTTGCTATGTCATCCATCTCCAATAAAATCGTATTAGAAGGACTCACATTCGACGATGTCCTCGTTATTCCTAGACATTCACAAGTGTTGCCGCGTGATGTAGATACCTCTACGCAATTTACCCGCAACCTACGTCTGAATATTCCAATTGTGTCTGCTGCGATGGATACAGTTACCGAAAGTAGATTAGCTATCGCTATGGCGCGCGAAGGTGGAATTGGTATTATTCATAAAAATATGCCTATCGCCCGACAAGCAGAAGAAGTGAAAAAAGTAAAACGCTCCGAAAGTGGGATGATTCTAGATCCACTTACTTTAAGCGGACAAGCTACGCTAGGCCAAGCAGTTCAGCTTATGCGTGAAAATAAAATTGGTGGAATCCCCGTAGTGGATGAAAAAAATCGTTTAATTGGTATCATTACCAACCGTGATTTGCGTTTTGAAAAAGATCTTACCAAAAAAGTAGAGCAAGTAATGACATCCCAAAATCTCATTACAGCTCCCCATGGTACTGATTTGAAAGGCGCTCAAGATATCCTCGAAAAACATAAAATTGAAAAATTACCCATCGTCGATGACCAAAATGTATTGCAAGGGTTAATCACATTTAAAGATATCCAAAAAGTGAAAAACTATCCCAAAGCCGTGAAAGACAGTCACGGTCGTTTGTTGGTAGGCGCAGCAGTGGGTGTAACTCCAGATACCATGGATCGAGTGGATGCGTTGGTAAAAGTAGGGGTGGATGTAATTGCCATTGATACAGCACATGGACATTCCCAAGGCGTATTGGACCAAGTTCGTCAAGTGAAAACGAAATATCCTCAACTTCAAATTATTGCTGGTAATATTGCAACCGGAGAAGCAGCAAAAGCATTAGCTGAAGCCGGTGCCGATGCAGTGAAAGTGGGTGTGGGTCCAGGTTCAATTTGTACTACCCGTATCATTGCTGGTATTGGTATGCCTCAGTTAACTGCCGTTATGGAAGCGCATGAAGCACTGAAAGGAACCGGTGTTCCTGTGATTGCTGATGGAGGTATTCGCTACAGTGGTGATATTGTAAAAGCATTAGTTGCTGGTGCCAATACCATTATGGCCGGTGGATTGTTTGCTGGAACAGAAGAGTCTCCCGGTGACACCAGTTTCTTCGATGGTAGAAAAGTGAAATCCTATCGCGGCATGGGTAGCGTTGAAGCTATGAAAGAAGGTTCCAAAGATCGCTATTTCCAAGATGCAGAAGATGAAGTGGCAAAATTGGTACCCGAAGGAATCGTAGGAAATGTTCCTTACAAAGGTCACCTTTCCGAAGTGATCTATCAGCTTGTCGGGGGAATTAAAGCGGGTATGGGATACTGTGGTGCTGGCAATATGAATGTATTGCAAGAATCGAAATTTGTACGCATAACCAATGCCGGTATTCGTGAAAGTCATCCTCACGATATAGCAATTACTAAAGAAGCACCGAATTACAGTCGTTAATTCGGGCCTTCCTCAGACTTATTTTAAATCCTTACTTTCAGTTGTATCAAAGTCGGTTAGGGCCTTCCGCAGACTTATTCTAGATTCTTACTTGTACTTGTATCAACTTAGGTTTTGGTCACCTCTACACTTATTCTAAATCTTCAACCGTGAGTTGGATTAACGATTCTTTGGTAATTTGAGTAGACTTTGAAAGTCTATTTGCTTGATTTTCAAGAACTTTTTCGAATAAATTGCGCACGTGCCTTCCGTTTCCGAAAGTTTTATCGCGTTGTGAATAGTCGCTTTTTAACACCTCCAATAACCGATTTTCCATATCTGAATTCATCTGATATTGAGACTTTTTACACATGCTTTTAAATATGGATAGCATTTCCTCAGGGGTGTAATCCGCAAAATCGATGTATCGATTGATACGCGATTTGAATCCGGGATTGGTTTCAATGAATGATTCCATTTCGTCTTTATATCCGGCCATAATTACCACCAAACGATCTCGATCGTCTTCCATGCGTTTGATTAAAGTAGCCACCGCCTCCTGTCCGTAATTGTCCTTATCTTCACCCACCAAAGCATAGGCCTCATCAATAAATAGAATTCCGTCCAACGATTTATCAATTACTTCGTTGACCTTGACCGCAGTTTGTCCTGCGTATTCAGCTATCAAGCCGCTTCTATCGGTTTCAATTAAATGACCTTTTTTCAGAATACCCAAAGATTTATAAATCTGAGCAATTAAACGCGCAACGGTGGTTTTACCTGTTCCTGGATTTCCGGTAAACACAATATGGTAAGAAATTTGAGCCATTTTCAAACCCTGTTTTTCCCGTTCTTTTTGAATGGTTAAAAAGTTCACCAGGGTATTTACTTCCGTTTTTACATCAGTCAAGGCAATCAGAGAATTCAATTCTTTGAGTATTTCTTCTATTGTTTGGTTGGATACGTTATCGTGTTCGTTCATTTTTAAATTGGTGTTCTTTTTTTCAGGGATGGGATGGTGCAGCGCGTCATAAATGGTTTTCAGGTGTTTTTCCTCGGTTTTTGTTACCTTTTCGTCGGATTTGGCAATAGAAATGGCAAATCGATTCAGCACAGAGGCATAACTATCAAACACTTCACTGTCTGATAAACTCAATAACGCGGGCAGAGCAAACATAGATTCTGCTTGTTTATCGGGTGTTTTGCCTTCCAAATTGTACGAAATACTCAATGGATTGGTTTTGGCAACAGAATTCAATATTTGTCTTTCTCTTTCGGCAAAGGTACCGCGACGGTGTTGTTGAAAAAACGCATCGTTATCCAATTCCCAATATTTGGTTTGTACTCCATCTAAAATTGAATCACAAGCCAACGCAAACCAAGTAGTTGCTACTCGAATATTGCCAATATCACGTTTATTGAGCAGCATATAGATGGTTCTAATGTCGTACAACAAGCTCACTTTGATTACAAGTGCAGTGTCTTCGGTATTGGATTTAGTTGCATTCGACAGCTTTTTAGTGAGCTTGTGATCATTTAATAATTGCTGAATCAGCGATTGGAATTCTTTCACTATTTCTTTGCCCAGATCAATTTGCTCGTTGGAAATTCTATGTTCATTTATCGTTAAAATATCGCGATCTATGGTTTGAACTCGGGATAACAACGATTGATATTCCGGACTTTCCTCCAGCATTTCTTTTTTCGTTTTTTCCTTTGTTCTTTCGGGGGATGCAGATTCTGTGTTATTGGGTTGGTTGTATTTGTAATTAAACTTTTCCTCAGACATTATCAGAAATGCCATAAAATCGGCAATTACAATTAGTCCGAGCACAATAAATACTTCGTTTACATAGCCATAACCAATGATTGCCAACAAGCAGTAAAGAATGCCAATTTCTGGTTGTTTGAGGTAAAACCGATGAACTCCTATAACTCCAAAAAAGAAGGTAAGAACCGTAGTAACACTTTTGCTTCTCATGCGAATTCCAAATTTAATTAATTCTTTTCAAAGATTGAATCCAAGTTTTCGTTGTACTTTTGAAGAATGAAAGGAAATACATCAAAATTCAAATGGACACTGGCAATTTCAACTTTCATTTTATCGGCCGTGTTTTTCATTTCTTGTGGAAGTAAAAAATCAAAAACCGTTGTTAGAGAAATAGATCGTGAAGCAATCACCGATGATGAGGTAAATGCAGAGCGTGAATTTGATGTCCCCGTTCCTGCATCCCCCATCGAAAAATTGAAACCCAAAACCATCGATGTCAAATTTCGATTGGCTTTCTACAATTTGGAAAATTTGTTTGACACCATAGATGGCCCTAACCTTGATGAAGAATATCTACCTCAGGGAAAAATGGAATGGAATACTCAAAAGTATCAGAATAAATTGAAAAATATGGCTCGTGTGATTGATTCGATTCAGCCGGATTTTTTGGGTGTATGTGAAATTGAGAACTACCTTGTTTTGTCGGATTTAGTTAAAACATCATCGCATTTAAGTAAATATAACGCCAAAATAGTGCATGCGGAATCTCCTGATAAACGTGGAATTGACGTGGCATTGATTTATTTACCTGGCAGCGGAGCGTTTAAAAATTCAGCAACCGAATTGGTGTCTCTCGATATGTTGCCCGTGGCGGTTACTGATCCTACCAAGCCAACTCGATCCATTATGGTAGCTCATTTCAAAACCAAAGGAACCCAGCATTCTATTTTGGTGAATCATTGGCCATCTAGAAGTGGAGGAGAAACTCAAACGCGTATATTGAGAGCTGCTGCGGCCAGTTCAATGCGTGATTATTTGTGGAAACACCGCGATATACAATATTGGAATGCCGTGGGTGATTTCAATGATAATCCGAATGATAGTAGCATTTTGCAAGTGTTACAAGCTGGCGACAATCCATCATGGGCCATTAATTTGGCTTATATTAAGCGAAAAGCGGAACCCACCATGGGAAGTTTGCGATTTAAAGGAATGTGGGATTTATTCGATCAAATCATTGTGAGTCCAGCGTTTTATAACCTTGGTCCAGAAAACAACATTCCGAGTCAACAAATTTATCTGCGCGACTGGTTGTTGCAAAAAGATGGAAATTTTGCGGGTTATCCGTTGCGCACGTTTGGAGGAAAAACCTATTTAAATGGTTACAGCGATCATTTACCTGTTTACGTAGATTTAGAAATGTAACCAACAGATTTTATTCAGATGAATCACATTTTGTTTTGTTAAAATATAAACGGTTTTTGAAATGAGTTACAAAAAATAAAGGCCACTTTTTGAAGTGGCCTTTATTTTTTTACAGTCAAGTTTTATTAAAACCAAATACTTGGCATTCTTTTTATTGTTTCGTTATAGAAGAAATCAGTTTTTTACATTCATAGCAGCACCCACAAATCCTACGAATAGAGGATGTGGATTTTCTACGGTACTTTTCAATTCCGGATGGAATTGAACGCCCACAAACCATGGATGATTTTCTACTTCTACAATTTCAGCTAAACCCGTTTTGGGATTGATACCCGTAATTCTCATACCAGCTGTTTGTACCACTTCCTTGTACTCATTGTTGAATTCGTATCTGTGGCGGTGGCGCTCAGAAATTTTTGTTTTTCCGTACGATTTAGCCGCATGACTTCCTTTCACAAGTTCGCAATCGTAAGCTCCTAAACGCATGGTGCCACCATAGTTCTCCATTTCTTTTTGTTCTTCCATCAACGCAATAACAGGATGTGTGGTATCCACACTCATTTCTGAGCTGTGTGCATCGGCAAATCCAACTACGTTGCGTGCAAACTCTATTACAGATATTTGCATCCCCAAACAAATACCAAAGAATGGAATTTTGTTTTCTCGAGCATAACGAACAGCCGTTAGTTTACCATCGATTCCTCTATTTCCAAATCCTGGTGCTACCAAAATCCCGGCAAACCCTCTTAATTTGGATTCTACATTTTCAGGTGTTAAGTATTCAGAGTGTATGTAGGTTACATGAACTTCACACTCTTTTGCAGCACCCGCGTGAATGAATGCTTCGTTGATGGACTTATAGGCATCGGGCAATTCTACATATTTACCGACTAATGCAATTTTTACTTCTGATTTTGGATGTTCTAAACGGAACAAGAAATTGGACCATTGTTCTAAGTTGGGTTCATTCGAACTTTTTAATTTTAGTTTGGCAAGAACCACTTTGTCCAATTTTTCTTTCAGCATGGCCATTGGAACCTCGTAAATCGTGTTCATGTCACGAGCTTCAATCACTGAATTGCCTTGAACGTTGCAGAATAGGGCCAATTTTTTCTTTAATTCCGGAGTTAAAGGATGTTCTGTTCTACATACCAAAATATCAGGTTGAACTCCCAATTCCAATAAACTTTTTACAGAGTGTTGGGTAGGCTTAGTTTTAAGTTCACCTGCTGCTTTCAAATAAGGCACCAATGTTAAATGGACAACTAAGGCGTTAGCATCCCCCAGTTCCCAAATCAATTGACGCATACTTTCAACGTAAGGTAGTGATTCGATATCGCCCACTGTACCCCCAATTTCGGTGATTACGATATCGTAATCACCACTTTCACCCAAAATCAACATCCTGCGTTTAATTTCATCGGTGATGTGAGGAATTACTTGAACGGTTTTACCCAAATAAACACCTTTGCGTTCATTTTCTATGACCGTTTGATACACTCTACCCGTTGTAACGTTATTTGCTTGGGATGTGGGTACGTTAAGAAAACGCTCGTAATGTCCCAAATCCAAATCGGTTTCGGCACCATCTTCGGTAACATAACACTCCCCATGCTCATACGGATTTAAGGTTCCTGGATCTACGTTCAGGTAGGGATCGAATTTCTGTATTGTTACTCGATAACCTCTTGATTGTAATAGTTTTGCGAGTGATGCTGCTATAATACCTTTCCCAAGAGAAGAAGTTACACCGCCCGTAACAAAGATATATTTTGATTGACTCATGAATGTGTTGTTACGGGGTGCAAAGTTAACCAAAAAATAATGTTTTTGGATATTAAATCACTACATTCCAACTAAAAACATCGTGGGAATGTTGCAACTTAATGTCATCCAAGAACTTCTTAACATGGATTGAAACGCTGTTATCTGCATTTTTTTGAACTTCGAAGTATTTTCCATCATGTCCAAAGCCATCCAAATTGATTAGAGTGGCAGCGGTGCCGGTAATGAAAAGTTCTTTTAAATTGCCAGCGGCTATTTGTTCTTTGAGTTCATTAACGGATAATGGGCGTTCCTCAACCGTATGACCTAAATGCCTCAATGATTGTATTACTGAATCACGAGTGATTCCAGCCAACATGGTATGGGTGAGGGCAGGGGTAACAATCTTATCATTCAACACTGCAAAGATATTCGTAGTACCGGTTTCTTCAACAAATTTGTGTTCTATGGGGTCTGTCCAAAGTACCTGATCAAATCCTTCTTTTTGCGCCAACGCGGTTGGATACATAGCTGCTGCATAGTTACCAGCGCATTTTGTATAGCCAACACCGCCGGGTGCCGCACGACTATATTCCTCCTCTACTTTTACTCGCAATGCTTTGTTGTAATAGGGTCCCACGGGACAGCAGAAAATAGCGAAACAATAACGTTCTGATGGTTTCACACCAATGAAATCATCGGTTGCAAACATATAGGGTCGTACATACAGTGCTCCACCTTCAACCCGTGGAACCCATTGACGATCCAATTCTAATAATCCGGTTAAGCCAGCCATAAACAGATCTTCTGGTACGTCCGGCATGGCCATTCGAGCTGCTGATTTGTTTAGTCGTTTTGCATTATCCAAAGGACGGAACATCACGATGTCCTTATTGTTTTTTGAGGACGCAAATACTTTCATTCCTTCGAAGATGGCTTGTCCGTAATGGATTGCACTGGTGGCAGGACTCAAGGGAATAGGGCCATAGGGCACAATTCTGGGTTTAATCCACTCGCCATTTTCATAATCTGCGAGGAACATGTGATCGGTGAAAACCTTCCCAAATCCAATATTATTTGGATCTAATTGAGAAATTCTGCTTTCTTTTACTTTTTCCGTCGTAATTTCGAATTTCATCTAAAACAAAAATACAAAAAACCATAAGGCAAATGAAAAAAGGTGTATGGAATGTGGAAAACCCGTTGGCTTTGTCTGAATTGTTTTCAGACGGAATATTTTTATTGCCTGTTTCCAGGGATATTGGAGCGGTGAAAATAGAATCAACTTCTACAGATTCCGAACCCAACCTGCAATCCGAGAACACTTCAAAAACTGCATCCAATTCATTGCCAAATTCCAATAGTACAATTTCAGATTCGGTAGTAATTGCGAATTCGGAAAGTTCAAATAATCCATCTACAGCTTTGCCAATAATGCCTAAGTCCGACCCAACAACAATAAAATTACCCAAGTGGGAGGGCGTGGCTATTGTGAATTTGATATATGAAGAAAATCAATTTGAACCCATGAATGTGATTAAAAAAATTATGCAGGCGGTAAAAATACCGGGTGTTGCAATCAATGGTCAAACCGTGAAATTTATTTCCATTTCAAAAGGATCTACTTCATTAACTACTGAATTACTGGAACGATACATTCAGCATTTTTCGCAGGTAAGAATCGTGTTTTGGATCAAAAATTCCAGCTTGGAAAACGCATTTCAAATGTTAAATCACCCAAGAATTCTGATGGTAGATATGCCCTCAGTAATGGTGAGTTCTGAAGAGAAAAAACGAGGGAATTGGAGCGCAATTAAAACCTTTTTTGGAATGTGATTCAATTAAATTAATGCAATCGCTTGTCGTTTAGTTTTTGCAGCGATATTAATCCAATGATAAAAAAAGTAATAAGTGCGATCACCGAATTTTGCATGCCTTTTTCGGGAGAATGTTGTTCAACATAAGCAAAGATGAACAACCCCAAAACCATGGCTAATTTTTCTGTAATGTCATAAAAACTGAAAAATGATGCTGTATCTACCGTATTTTCAGGAATGAGTTTGGAATACGTACTTCTACTTAAACTTTGAACACCGCCCATTACCGCGCCCACAAAAAAAGCGAGCACATAAAACCCGTTCTCACTTCGGTACTCCGCATCAAACCATGCTCCTATACAAATAAATATCCATGCCAATAGGGTAATACTTAACGATTTTTTGTTGCCGTATTTTTTGGAGACCCACGAAAAGAAAAAACTTCCCCCGATACCCACAAACTGAATGATCAAAATAACCGGTAGTAATTTTGCCGCAGGTAAATTCAGGAATTTTGCCCCAAAATAAGCGGCCACCAACATAACGGTTTGCACACCCATGGAATAAAACCAAAATGAGCGTAAATAAATCAACAAAGAAGAACTCTGTTTTACCTGTTTCCAAACCTTTTGAAGTTCATGAAATCCTTTGAAAATTGAATTTTCTTCTGGATTGGTTACCTTTCTGGTGTGTGATTTGATGCGACTAAAAAATATTTGTGCAAATCCAATCCACCAAATTCCTACAGCAACAAAGCAATATCGCGTTGCAAGTCCAGCCGGAATGTTAAGTTTCGGTGCAATGCCTTGAATGAATATTAAACATAAGATTAATAGGGTGCTGGATCCTATATACCCCATGGCAAAACCGCGGGCACTCAAACGATCCATAGTATCGCTATCGGCAATTTCAGGTAAATAAGAATTGTAAAACACCAAACTGCTCCAAAATCCCAAGCTAGCAATAAAAATGCTCAAAAGACCGTATGGCAATGTCTCAGGATCCTTGGTAAGAAAGAATAAACTGGCCGCTCCCAACGCGCCCATATAACAGAAAAACTGTAGAAATCGCTTCTTATTTCCTCTGCTATCGGCAATCCCAGAAAGCAATGGACTGGTTAATACAATAATCAAGAAAGAAAGTGAAAGTACGTAATTGCTAATAACGGTATTCTTAAATGTCATCCCTAGGAACTGAACTGTGTCGTTGATGATATTGCCTTGTGCATCTTTTTCAGTAGTAACGGCTGTGTAATACACCGGGAAGATAGCAGAAGAAATGACTAAAGGATATACGCTGTTCGCCCAATCGTACATGGTCCAAGCCCAAAGAGTTTTTTTATGGTTTTTCTCCATGGCGTGCAATATAATAATAATGTCAATTAACTATGTAATTTGGAAAAAGAAAATGCCGATCTATGTGATTAAATCGGCATTAAATTATTGTAAATAACGCTATAACAAGATGAAGTTTTAGCTTGCGTATTTTAGATTTTCGCGGTCTGTCCACTCATCTTCAGCCATTTTTCTAGTCAAACGAATGGTTTTTTTCTTTTTATCGGAGGATGGAATTTCGAACATGAAACGTTTTAATACAGTTTCACAAATGCTGCGTAATCCTCTAGCGCCTAATTTATTTTCAAAAGCCAGTTCCACAATATAATCAATCGCATCATCGTCGAAAGTTAAACTCACACCTTCTAATTCGAACATGAGTTGGTATTGTTTTAGCAAGGCATTCTTGGGCTGAGTGAGGATACTTCTCATGGCTTCTTTATCTAAAGGTTCAAGTGCAGCCAGGATGGGTAAACGACCAATGATTTCAGGAATCAATCCAAAGGATTTTAAATCTTCAGGACCGACTTGGCTGAGTAATCGTTTTGGATTGATTTCTTTATGCTCAGAACGTTTGAATCCAACGGCTTGATTTTGCAATCTTCTACCAATCAATTTTTCTATACCATCAAAAGCACCACCACAAATGAAAAGGATATTAGATGTATCTATTTTGATGTATTTTTGGTCGGGGTGTTTTCTGCCACCTTCAGGAGCTACGTTGGCAACCGTTCCTTCCAAAATTTTCAATAATCCTTGTTGTACCCCTTCGCCACTAACGTCGCGTGTGATGGAAGGATTATCGGATTTTCGGGCAATTTTGTCGATTTCATCGATATACACAATGCCACGTTCGGCTAATTCTGGTTTGTAGTTGGCCACTTGAAGCAATCGCGACAATATACTTTCTACGTCTTCTCCCACATAACCGGCTTCGGTTAACACCGTGGCATCGGCTATGCAGAATGGCACATTGAGAAGTCTTGCCAAAGATTTAGCAAGCAGTGTTTTACCTGTTCCCGTTTCACCAATGAGAAGTACATTGCTTTTTTCAAGTTCAACATCTTCTACCGCGTTTTTGTGGCGAATTCTTTTGTAGTGATTATAAACTGCAATCGACAAGGTGCGTTTTGCTTCATCCTGACCGATTACGTATTTATCCAAATGTGTTTTTATGAATTGAGGCGTTGGAATTTGATCTGAATCAAACTGATCAACACTGCTGGACTTTTTTACCGAAGTTCCTTTTTCATGTCCTAGCTCCTTGGCAACAATAGTATGAGCTTGTTCTACACATTGCTCACAAATATTACCATCCAAACCCGTAATGAGCATGATGGCCTCTTCCTTTTTTCTACCGCAAAAAGAGCAGCTTTGATCTTTGGCTTTCATTATTAATTTCTGCGACCTAATACTTCATCAATCATACCATATTCTTTTGCTTCTTGAGCAGTCATCCAATAATCACGATCACTGTCTTTTTCGATTCGATCGTAAGGTTGACCTGAATGGTGCGAAAGTATGTCGTATAATTCTTTCTTTAGTTTAGAAATTTCTTTGTAAGTAATTTCGATGTCGCTGGCTTGTCCTTGTGCACCACCCAAAGGTTGGTGAATCATAATTCGGCTATGAGGCAAAGCGGTTCTTTTTCCTTTTTCACCTGCCGACATTAAAACAGCGGCCATACTTGCTGCCATTCCCGTACAGATAGTAGCAACATCTGAAGAAATGTATTGCATGGTGTCGTAAATTGCAAGACCGGCGTAAACGCTACCACCAGGACTATTTACATAAATTTGGATATCACGATTAGAATTGGTACTTTCTAGGAACAATAATTGTCCCATAATAATGTTGGCCACATCGTCATAAATCGGAACTCCCAAGAAAATGATACGATCCATCATCAATCTTGAAAAAATATCCATAGCCACCGCATTCATTTGACGTTCCTCGATGATATTGGGTGTCAAGCTATAAATTCCATTTTTCATTGTGGCAGCTTCCGCTGTCATTTCCGTAAATTTGTCAACATATAGGCTATTGATTCCCAAATGTTTAGTAGCGTATTTTTTAAATTCTTTTCCGTAATCCATATCCGTACTTCTTGTTTTCAAATATACAAACAAATCAGCTTTTTGTTTAAATTAGGTTAGGGTAAAAACTGGTTTTAATTTTTGTTTTTTTGCAAAAACTTACTAGATAGTTTTCAATTATTCCGTCTTGTGAATTCTATTGATTTCAAATAAAATCTGAGATTCAGTGTGAGAGATAAAATATTGGTATTCTCAAAAAACAAAAATCAACCTCTCCAACTAATTCTGGAAGGTTGATTTTTGTTGTTTTATTCACAAGAAATTACTCCCCGTGCAATTCTTTATGTTTATTTACGTGGTTGAAGTAGTCTTCAACGTTCACAGTTTTGGTATTCAAAGAAATCATTTCTCGAACTTTGTCGTATGCTTTTCTGTAGATCACACGATCCGACATCTGCATAACAAATTCGCGTTCCTCCAAGCGCTTCATAACTGTAGAAGCCAAAAACTCATCACCCATTGAAATGTTAAGTCCATATTGACGATACATTCCAGCATAGTACACTTTTGCTTCATCAATTACTTCTGCTTCGGTTGCTTGTAATTCATTGGCTGCCGCGATTTTATCGATGATTAAACGACGTTTCAGAGCTTCTCTTTCTTGAGCATACTTTTCTTCGATATTGCTTTCGTTATAATGTTCGGGCTTTGTGGTAACCAACCAACGCTTCAAAAATTCATCTGGAAGATTGAAATCATGTTTCTGCATGATCAAATGACCAATTTCATGGTCGAGCCACAAGGAAGCCTCGTTCTTGTAGTAATTTTCCAAATTCGATTTTACTCGATTTCTATATTCTTCCTCGTTTTGGGGGATGTCTTCTCCGGGCAATACTTCACGATAGTAATCCTCTGTTAACTCAGGCAAAATGCGCGATTTAATTTCTGTAACAGAAATGCTGAATTTGCTTGATAAATCGTTGATTCCCTCTTTAGGCAATCCCAAAGCATTACTGATTACGCTTTCATTGTTGTTGAACAATTCACGAACATCGCCTTCAACTACTACACTTTTAGAAATACCAATGAATGCATTTTGAAGGTCTTTGTTATCAATCATAGAAGGAACGAAACTAACTGGCTTGCTTACAACGCCACCTTCCAATGGTTCACCCTGTTCGTTTAATTCTGTAACTTCAGCATACACAATGCTTTCCGCATCAGATACCTCCGCGTCTTCAAGTTTTGCATGACGCTTACGAGCATATTCAATATCCTCGGTTATTTCTTTATCGGAAATGGTGATATCAAAATTGTCTAAAGTATCAGCTGAATTTAAATTCAATTCGAATTGAGGCGCCATTCCCAAATCGAAGGCAAAACTGAAGTTTTCGTTATTCTCGATATCCAATTGACTATCGATACGAGTGGATCCGATAGGATAACCCAAGGTTTCCAATTTTTCGGTTTCTATATAGTTGTTTAAAGCTTCGGAAGCTAAATTCTGAATTTCGTCTGCCAGTACAGATTTACCGTACATTTTTTGGATCATTCCCAAAGGAGCTTTTCCAGGTCTAAAACCTTTAATGTTTGCGGATTTTTGAATTTTCTTTAATTGGGATTCAACTTTTTCGGTGTAGTCGTTTTTTTCTAATTCAACTACTACAGTAGCTTCTAAATCGCTGTGTTTTTCTAAACGGATATTCACGGTCGTATGAATTA
>CAZQFZ010000069.1:0-13980 GCA_964592635.1 uncultured Rhizobium sp. | reverse complement strand
TTTGGCATTGGCTTTCATGTTATTTAAAACTTATAATGATTATTGCTTCTTTAATATCGTTAAACTTCAACACGTTGGGTTGAAGTTCAATTTTCTTTTTCCCTTTTTCTTTTATTTCTTGGAGGATGTGAAGCTCGTCTGCTTCAATCGATTCGAGTTTACCGATAACAGTTTCATTTTGCAGTGTAAATTCAAACCTTCTTCCCACGTGCTTTTTAAACTGACGTTTGTCTTTTAAAGGTGCATCGGCACCAGGCGAAGAAATTTCAAACGTAAATGCCCCATCTCCAAAATCTCCTTCATCTATCAGTGCTGAGATGTGTCGAGTGAAATCAGTTAAAACGTTCATCGACAGTATTTCCTCTGAATCCATATAGAATCGAAATAACCCAGTGGGACTTACACTGTGGTGTACTAAAAAAATACCAAAAGCGGAAGCTTCTGTTTCAACCAACTGTTTTAATTTTTCACCTAGTTTTTTCATATTCAATAAAAAAGGGGACTGCTTTTCGCTTGCCCCCTCCTAAATATTTAATGGAAAAGTAATGCAAAAGTAGTGAAAATTTGCGACTTTACCAATTCTCTTTAATACATGTTTTGTGAATCAATATAATTACAACAGTGTTGCTTTTTTGATTCGGATGTCGGATTTAGGTCTGTCGGCTTCGTTACGTTCTACATTTTGGATTTTGTCTAGAACATAATACCCGTTTATTACTTTTCCGAAAACGGTATAATTTTTATCTAAGAAAGGAGTACCTCCCCAAGAAGCGTAAATACTTTTTACTCGAGCTGGAATTGCATTCCAAACACTATCAACTAATGGTTGAGCAAGTGGTTTAATTTCGGCAACTGCTTGATCGATGGCTGCTTGGTTACCAATTTCCATCGCCGTGTTGATTTTTAATGCCCATTCACGATTTTCTGGTCTTCCCACAAAATCTTTGATAACCGATTGTTCAATCATACCTTTCCATTGGTTTTCGTCAACAGCAGTTCCGGTAACGATGTAGAATTGGGAACCTGAGCTCATTTTCATGGGGTTGAATTCATCTCCTTGTCGGGCAGCGGCAAGAGCACCTTTGAAATGGTATAGTGAATCGATGAACTCTGCAGGTATTTTGTAACTTGGTCCGCCTTCTCCTAATGGTTGTCCAGGTTTCGCTGATTTACTTATTGGATCACCAGTTTGAATCATAAAACCGGGAATTACACGGTGAAATAAAACACCATCGTAATACTTTTCTTTAACCAATTTAATAAAATTTTGTGTGTGCTTGGGCGTAGCGGGATTCAATGCAATAGTGATATTTCCGTAATCTGTTTCGAGCAGTACTTTGGTCCAATTCGCAGGTGCAGTGGTGTCTGGAACGGTCATAGGAACATTAGTTTGTTTGTTCTGATTAATTGCTGATTCCATAACATCTTTATTTGAATTGTTGGAATTGCAAGCCAAAATACATACACTGGCGGTAATCATTAATAAATTAGTTATATGCTTCATAATTTTTTCTATGGTTAGTGATGGGTAAGTAGTTCGGGAGTGGAGGAATATACTGAATTCCTTTTTGGTTCATCGGTGGATGCTTTTATGTTTACGGGGAGTTTATTGGGAAAGATATTTATATAATTATTGAATAACCGGTTATTTAAATTGAATAATTTCTTCGCGTTCAAAATACTCGATTAAATGTTGACGAAGGAGATTTTCTTGTTCAATCAAGGTTAAATTGGGTAGGGGTTTTACATTTTCCCAAACGGGCCATCCTTCTCTGTTAATACCTTGTAATTCGTAATATCCAGAATAACTTAGAGCTTTGCAATTTGCAATATGCATTAGCCGTGTTTTATCTTCTTTTGAAAATGGTTTTTCGGGAATTTGACCGAGTTCTCTGATACCTACCAAGAACAAAACGGCATTCAAATCGGGTTTCTTATCGAAATTCTGTTCGATAAAGTCCAAAACTTGCATCCATTTGGCCTTTATTTCTTTTTGTAACGTGGATATATCATCGGTAAAAATGGTGCTATAGTTTTTCATGTTGAGTATTTGTAAAATGGTTTTTTTTAAACGATTGTAATACAATTCATTGAACCTTTTATTTGGGGCCAATTGAATTAGACTCACCGTTACAGTTAGACATGGTAAATAATATACAAACTTACTACCCGCTCTGTTATCCCCCAAAAAATAAACAGAACTAATTATATTTGTTGAGTCTATTTTTAGCAAAAACAAGGTATTTCTCTAATTTATGTTAATTCAATTCAATGAATACTGAACAAAGCTCCAATTATTCCGATTTGGAATTGAAAGATACCGAATCTCTATTGTATGGCATCAACCAAGAAGATAAAACCATTGCAATTGTAGTGGAACAAGCGATACCGCAAATTTCTAAATTGGTAGATGCACTACATCAAAAACTGCAAAATGGAGGTAGATTGTTTTATATGGGTGCGGGTACTAGTGGTCGCTTGGGAATTGTAGATGCCTCGGAATGTCCCCCAACCTATGGTGTAGAATTCGACAAAGTGATTGGTATTATCGCTGGGGGGGATGGTGCAATCCGAAAGGCCGTTGAGTTTGCTGAAGATGATGTGGATCAAGGTTTTAAAGATTTAGAACAATGGAATATAACACCCAAGGATTTTGTGGTGGGTATTACAGCTTCTGGGAGAACACCGTATGTATTGGGTGCCCTAAATCAATGTAAAGAGGCGGGAATATTAACTGGTTCAATTGTATGTAACCCCAATTCTGTGGTAGCTGCCGCATCGGATTTTCCCATAGAAGTAGTAACGGGTCCGGAATTTGTAACAGGTTCCACACGCATGAAAGCGGGCACTGCAACAAAGTTGGTTTTGAACATGATTACCACAACGGTAATGATAAAATTGGGTCGAGTGAAAGGCAATAAAATGGTAGATATGCAATTAACCAACGATAAATTGGTAGATCGCGGCACTCGAATGATTGTAGACGAAACGGGATTGGATTATGATACTGCCCAAATGATGTTACTAAAAGAAGGTAGCGTTAGAAAAGCCATTGACAAAATTGCTGAATACTGATACAAGGAGTATCGCAGAATTGTATAACACGTTTGTATTTTGCGTATCGAATAAGTAGCATGGGGTTTACATCAATATTTCCCATGTTTTATCGGGAAGCAAACGAACGGTATTCAGAAACATAGAAAATTTCATGCTTCGACCCCATTCGTGGGGCGCCACCATACTTAGCACTTGTGACCCATCGTCTTTTTGATACAAATGGTATATACCATTTATAACGGGTTCAAAGTTGATTTCCGCTTTATAAATAGCATGAGAAAGTTCGAGTCTTTGCTCAATTTCTTTTGCTTGTCGTAATAACAACTCTGCTTGCTTCTTAAGCATGGAAATTTGCTGCTCTGCTTGATGCTGCATTGCTTCATGCGCATTTGCTTTAAGAAGTCTTTTATCAATCGGTTCTATTTTGGGAGAACTCACAGTTAATGCGTAAGGCATGCTGTGTAATTCTCCCTGGTAGATAGCGTCTTTTAGATATAAAGGTCGGTTATCGATTTCTGGATTTTGATTTTCGTTATGGTTGGTGTTTTCCGCCATTATCGAAAACTAACAAATGCGATCCGAAAAAGTTATTAAATCCTACAAAAAATTAGGAACTTAAATCCAACCTTTTTTCAAAAGCGATTCTGCAATTTGAACTGCATTGGTGGCCGCGCCTTTCCTGAGGTTATCTGAAACCACCCACATGTTTAGGGTGTTTTCTTGTGATTCATCCAATCTTATACGTCCCACAAAAACTGCATCTTTATCGTGTGCGGTTAAAGGCATGGGGTATAATTTTTCTTGGGGATTATCTTGAAGCTCGATTCCAGGTGCATTTTCTAATGCTGAAAATACATCCTTTAAATTTACCGGGTATTCAAATTCAGCGTTGATTGATTCGCTGTGTCCCCCCATAGTAGGTACACGAACGGTAGTGGCAGTAATTTTCAAGTCGGGCAAATTCATGATTTTACGAGTTTCCAAAATCATTTTCATTTCCTCTTTGGTGTAGCCATTGTCTTGAAATACATCAATATGGGGCAAAACATTTAAATCAATAGGATAGGGATATACTTGTTCACCATCCGTTCCATTTCTTTCATTCATTAATTGTTCTACGGCTTTCTGTCCCGTTCCTGTAACGGATTGATAAGTAGATACAATAACTCTTTTTAAACTGAACTTTTGATGTAGAGGTTGTAAAGCAACCACCATTTGAATGGTAGAACAATTGGGATTGGCAATAATTTTGGAATCTGAATTTAAAGCTTCTTCGTTTACTTCAGGCACAATCAATGGAATTTGAGGTTCCATTCTCCAAGCAGAGGAATTGTCGATAACGAAAGTACCTACTTCAGCAAATTTCGGAGCCCATTTCAAACTCGTAGAACCACCCGCAGAAAATAGTGCCACTTGCGGTTTCTTTTGGATGGCGGTTTCCATGCTAACTACTGGATAGGATTGGCCATTAAATTCCACTAATTTACCCACACTTCTCTCCGATGCAACGGGGATTAATTCGGTAATTGGGAAATTGCGTTCTGATAAAACTTGAAGCATTTTGGTGCCTACCAAACCAGTAGCACCCACAACAGCCACTTTCATTATTTGGAAGAGTCGTTTGAAAGGGAAGTTGAATCGTCTTCTAAAGATTCAAATTCCGCATCTTGAGCGGCTTGGTCTAAACTATCTTGAGATTGTTTTTCTTCTTCAGAATAGGCAGAAGGAGAGTCGGCGCAGGAGAACATCATCAACGAAACTGCTGCAATTATCATTAATTTTTTCATATTTGACTTCTAATGTAGTTAAATCTTTAAAGGGAATTTGGGTATGGTGTAAATTCTTGCGAATAATAGCAAAACCGGATTAAAAAATCTCCAAGGTTTCAAAAAAGTCGTTCCATTCAGAATAATCTTTCTTTCCAGTTTCTGATTCTTTAAAACAGTTGACTGAGAATTGGATTTTGTTTTCGTTAATTATTTTTTTGGCGCTTTCGAGGGAAATTTTTACGGACTCAAAATCTTGGAACGTAAACCAGATACCTATATCGGGGAATTTGTTTTTAATAAGTGAAAGGTGTTGTTCTTGACATTGTATTCCATCAATGGGTAAGATGTTTAACCAAGATTCAATTTTTTCAAAGTTAGGTGAATCATGAATTTCGAGGATGACTTTGGGTCCGGCACACCATCCAATAATTTCTTGAATGGCTTGTGGTGAAATGGAGAATTCACTGTCGATTGAGAAACCGATAAAATCGGCGAGGCATGCAGCGGCATATCGCGCATCACCCAAATCTTGAATATGGTTGAATTTGATGGAATACATATAGATTTTTCAAAAAAAAGGCCTCTTTTTTTGAAAGAGGCCTTTGCAAAGTTATACTAATAATTTGACAGGCTCTTCGAGATACGATTTTAGAGTTTGTAAAAATGCAGCACCCATGGCTCCATCAACAACTCTGTGGTCACAACTCAATGTAACCTTCATGGTTTTGACCGGTTTGATTTCGCCGTTAACAACACCAACGCTATCTTTTACCGTGCCAACGGCCAATATACACGCATCCGGTGGATTGATAATGGCGGTAAATTCGTCGATACCAAACATACCCAAGTTGCTAATGGTGAAGGTATTTCCTGCCCAATCTTGAGGTTGAAGTTTTTTCTCTTTTGCTTTAGCACCGTAAGCTTTTACTTCAGCGCTGATTTGAGAGAGGGATTTGTTATCTGCAAAACGAACCACTGGGACCAACAATCCATCTTCTACAGCCATGGCCACGCCGATATGGATGTGGTGATTGTAGCGAATTTTTGTATCCAACCAGCTTGAATTGATATTTGGATGTTTACGCAATGAAGCGGCAGCTGCTTTAACAACGATATCGTTCATTGAAATTTTCACATCGCTGATCGCATTCATTTGTTCGCGAGCAGCAGTTGCTTTATCCATATTTATTTCTACTGTTAAATAGAAATGGGGTGCAGTAAATTTAGACTCTCCTAAGCGAGCTGCAATGGTTTTTCTCATTTGAGAGACAGGAACTTCGGTGAAGCTCTCTTGTCCAACAGCAGCTGGAGAAACTGGCGCAGTAGTTGTTGTGGAAGTACTAGACGATGCTGTAGCGGCATTTTCAAGATCTTTTTTAACAATTCTTCCATTTTCGCCGGTACCTTGAATTCCATTTAGGTTGATGCCTTTTTCAGCAGCAATTTTCTTAGCTAAAGGACTAGCCAAAACACGACCGTTTGCATCAGAAACCGATGTGTTTTGAGTATTTACAGTAGTAGGTGTTGCAACTTCGGCAGGAGCTGAGCTATTGGAATCCGTTGCATTGTTTTTATTTGCACTACTTGCTGAGCTCGATAATAAAGATTGAAAATCTTCACCCGGCTGCCCTACAACTGCAATAGGAGCGTCAACTGGAATGGCTTGGCCTTCACCAACAATCAAATGTAAAATTTGACCTTTAGAATAAACCTCCATGTCCATGGTTGCTTTATCTGTTTCAACTTCTGCAATGATATCTCCGCTTTTAACAGAATCGCCTACTTTAACAGTCCAACGAACGATGACTCCTTCGGTCATTGTATCGCTCATTTTCGGCAAGGTGATGATTTCAGCCATAATTCATTTTTTTATCAGCGTGCAAAAATAGCATATTTTAGAAGATATCTTGAAGTAATTTGTTCCACTTGTTGTAAATATTACGATTAAGTATCCGACAAATACGTTGAAAGATTATTTTTGTAGATAATTATGGCATCAGCATCCAACCAATACGAAACATTTCTTAAGTATGTGATGGAAAACGGCACACGCAAAACGGATAGAACCCAAACGGGTACGGTTTCGGTATTTGGTGGACAATTGCGCTTCAATTTAGAAGAGGGATTTCCGTTGGTTACAACGAAAAAAGTACATCTGAAAAGTATCATTCATGAATTGTTGTGGTTTTTAAAAGGGGATACTAACATCGCCTACCTCAAAGAGAATGGAGTGAGTATTTGGGATGAATGGGCAGATGAAAAGGGTGAGTTGGGTCCGGTTTATGGAAAACAATGGAGAAGCTGGGAATCTAAAGATGGTAAAGTCATTGATCAAATACAAGATGCTTTAAATTTAATTAAGAATCAGCCCGATTCTCGTCGTATATTGGTAAATGCTTGGAACGTTGGGGAGTTAGATAAAATGGCTTTAATGCCTTGTCATACTTTGTTTCAATTCTATGTTGCAAATGGTAAACTCAGTTGTCAATTGTATCAAAGGAGTGCAGATTTATTTCTGGGTGTTCCTTTCAATATTGCGAGTTATGCTTTGTTAACCTTAATGATGGCTCAAGTTACAGGATTGAAGCCCGGTGATTTCGTTCATACTTTTGGGGATGCTCATATTTACACGAATCACTTTGAACAGGTGGAATTGCAACTATCTCGTGCTGAAAAACCATATCCACGAATGATTCTAAATCCTGAGATCAATAATCTATTCGACTTTAAATATGAGGATTTTACATTAGAGGGGTATGATCCTTGGCCAGCAATTAAGGCACCTGTTGCAATTTAAATAATGACTAATGACTCGATGCATTGCGGTTATTTGACGCAGCGTGTAGCAGTTGAGACTATTGTAACCTACAGACTAATTCGAGCAAAAGTCATTTTTTATTTTAGTAACTTTTGGGGGATATTATTCGTTTCTTTGTTGTAAACTCGATTTTCAACATTTTATATGCGTATTCAAAATTACTTTTCACGGGTGGAATCGAAAGAACCATCTGTTCTAAACATTTCTTTGTTCTTGCTCATTTCTTTTTTTTCGAATGCTTTGTGGTCGCAGGTCAATGGCACTAGTTCAGTATCTACAAAAAACAATGTAACTGTTTCTGGTTTTGTACAAGACGAAACCAGTGGTGAAATGCTTGGAGGGGTGAATGTTGTAATTTACTCTACTGGTGTGATTACAACAACCAACAGATACGGTTTTTACAGCATTACCATCCCCCGAAACACAAAAAGTAATTCTATCACTGTGATGGCAAATTATCCATCGTTTCGGTTGGATAGTTTTCAGTGGAGAGCACAAAGGGATACATTTGTAAATTTTCGATTGGCTCAATTACAGAAGGATGTTGAGCGGATTGACACCGTGAATATTCGTGTTAGGAAAACCATTGCCGACAAAGTCGAAATGAGTAGAATTGAAATACCGGTGAATCAAATTAAAGACATACCGGCGCTTCTTGGAGAAAAGGACGTTTTGAAGGTAATACAACTATTGCCTGGGGTACAAAAAGGAAGCGAAGGTCAAAGTGGAATTTATGTGCGTGGAGGTGGTCCGGACCAAAACTTATTGATATTGGATGAGGCGGTGGTGTATAATGCCTCGCATTTATTTGGTTTTTTCAGTGTATTCAATGGAGATGCTTTAAAGTCGGTTGAATTGGTAAAAGGAGGCTTTCCGGCAAAGTACGGTGGTCGATTATCGAGTGTTATTGATTTGAGCATGAAAGAGGGAAATAATCAACGCACTACAGGAGAGATTGGGGTGGGAATTATTAGTTCTCGTTTTTTGATAGAGGGGCCAATTAAAAAGGGTAAAAGCTCCTTTATGATGTCAGGAAGAAGAACCTATATTGATTTATTATTGCAACCAATTATTCGTGCACAATCGGGTGGTAATAATGGGGGATATTTTTTCTATGATTTCAATGCCAAAGCGAATTACACTTTGAGCGATAAGGACAAGGTATATTTAAGCGGATATTTTGGACAGGATAAGTTTTATACGGGTGTTAAGGAGAGAAATGCTCGATTTGATTCAGATTTTGGTTGGGGCAACCGGACATTAACTGCTCGTTGGAATCATTTATTTAATTCTAAATTGTTTGTTAATACATCTTTGATTTACAGCCATTATAATTTGAGTATTGGTGTTGAAAATTATTCACCTTCAGATACATTTTTACTTAAGTATTCAAGTCTAATAGATGATTACGGGGTGAAATCGGATTTTGATTGGAGGCCATTACCAGGTCACATGGTACGATTTGGTTTTTCAACGATCATGCATCAATTTCGTCCGGGAGCGGTGGTGGTTAAATTTGGGCAATCGGATGCCTTAAATAGAGCAATTCAAACCATTACCAACTACGAGAGTGGTGTATATATCGAGGATCAATGGCGAGTAAACAAAAAAATCACGGTATATCCTGGATTTAGGTTAAGTCATTACGTAGTTGGGGAGAAACAATATCTGTTTCCAGAGCCGCGTTTTTCAGGGTCTTATAACTTCCGGAAGGATTTGTCGTTTAAGGCTTCGTATGCGTTGATGAATCAATACATTCATTTGCTCAGTAATTCGGGTATTTCGTTGCCTACCGACTTGTGGGTGCCGGCCACTGAGAAAATTAAACCGATGCGAAGTGAGCAGGTGGCGGCTGGTTTTGCAAAAGACTTTACAAAGGGATTTAGTTTGAGTATGGAGGGATATTACAAAACCATGTCGAATATGATTCAGTACAAAGATGGAGCGTCGTTCTTTTTAGATGAGGATTTGCTCGATCCGCAAGCACCTACGGATAGCAAATCTTGGGAAAACAAAGTTACATCGGGAAGAGGTTGGAGTTATGGTGCAGAATTGTTTTTGCAAAAACAGACAGGAAAATTAACGGGTTGGGTTGGATATACATTGAGTTGGACACAATTGCAATTCGATGAATTGAATGGTGGTAGAGTGTTTAATGCAAAATACGATAGACGGCACGATATATCCGTTGTAGGAATTTATAAATTATCTAAGCATTTAACCGCTTCAGCGACTTGGGTTTATGGCACAGGCAATGCTATTACGGCTCCTCAAGGAATTATCCCAGCTACAGGACATCAGATGAGTAGTTTTCCATTTATTTGGAGTCCTAACATACAGTTTCCGGGTTCATATATTGACTATGGTGCAAGAAATAGTTTTAGAATGGAGGCCTACCATCGATTGGATTTTGGGTTGCAGTTTTCAAAAACAAAGAAACTTGGAATACAGACCTGGGAGTTTAGTGTTTACAATGCATATAATCGTGCGAATCCTTTCTTTTATTACGGGGGATATGATTGGAATGGTCCGAATCAAAATGAGTTAAAATTGAAGAAAATTGCTCTATTCCCAATAATTCCTTCCATATCGTATTCGTTTAAATTCAAATAATTCAAATCAGTCCAATAGTATAGTGTTTAAGCAAAATTCATTTAAAATCTAATTGTCAAAATCCGAAAAATTATGTGGTTCAATAAAAAATTAAATAAAATATATCGAGATCCAATTCAGAAGAAAAATCGCTTGATTGAAATGAAATCTAGGGGTGGTCAAACCTTTGGTTTTGGTTTGAGTGGAGCGTTAATTTTAACGGGACTCATTATCATGTTGAGTAGTTGTGAGAGGGATGCAGAAGTGGATCCCCCAAAATTTGTAAAAAAACCGGTAATCACGTGTTTGATGACACCGAAGTCGAATTTTGTTGAGGCGCAATTGACCTATACTCGTCCTTACTTTGGTAATCAGAATAACAATGTTGTTGAACACATCACGGATGCTGTTTTAATACTTGAAGATTTAAATCTCTCTACAAAAGATACCTTCTCACACACGGGTTTGGGTTTGTATCAACTGTTGTTAAAGAACGTGGCATTGATTGCTTATCACAAATATGAATTGCGCGTTTTAATGAAAGATGGGAAAATACATAAGGCACATTCTACGATTCCCCCTGCGGCAGATTTCGCCAATTTAAAAGTAAGTTATGCTATTCAAGGAAAAGAGTATCAAGAAACGGATCCTTGGGGAGGTATAACATACACGGTGCATCCAGTTACAATTGAGTTTAATTATTTGGGATTGGATGAGGGATTTTATGTTTCCCCTCAGTTAGAAGGTTCGGCGAAAAATAATTTGGGACAAGAAACTCAATTTGAGTTGTTTTTTCCAGAAGAAATGAAGGAGGGGTTGGGTAAAAACAAACCAGTGGTCTTTTTTAATCGCACTTTTTACTATTCTGGTTTGGGTGTTTTTGGTCCATTTAAATTATCAGAATTGCGTGGAGCTATTTACACCATGGATAAGGCATACCGGGATTTGTATTTGGTTCAATGGCAAGATGATGGGAACCCTTTTCAGGAACCAATTTTATATAATTCCAATTTTTCTGAAGGAGCGATAGGAATATTTGGTAGCTACGATTTTGTAATGGGTTCGGTAGAATTGTAGCAAATACGTTTTGAAAGTGTATTAACTCAAATTCAGAATGGAGTTGAAGTGAACTAAACGCTCGTTTTTTGAAAGTGTAATAACTCAAATTCAGAATCGAGTTGAAGTGAACTAAACGCTCGTTTTGATTGATCAGGAAATAAACTGCCACTGTTTAAACAATGAAGCGCTGGTAGGCGCGCCACCATCGGTCGGGCATTTCACCTTTGCTCACCATGAGATAGTCGTTGTATGAACAACCAATATAGAACGAGTTGTTTTCGTAGGGATGCGGGATTTCCATCCACCATCTGTTACTTTTACGGCTTTTGTAAAAAGTAATTTCATGTCCTGTATTTTCTAATTTGTTTCTGTAAATCAAATAGTCAGAGTCGTCGGCAGTTGGATGGTCGTTAAAACGACTAGTAAATCCTTCAATATAGTACCAAATCAGTTGCGCAACAAGCATAGAGGTTTGTTGAATTGAAAATGAGGTGTACTGGGTGTAATCGGGATAGAAACCGTAGAAGTAAGCAGAACTAAGTTTGTTAGAAAGTCCGGCATAACGTGCTATTTTAGCAGCCTCTTCGGAATACAAACCGTTTGGAGAAGGATTTGAAAGGGCGTTGGAATCAGCGGATCGAATTGAATTTAGATCAAACATCATTAAATGTGAAGATCTTAGCACGGGTTCTGTTTCTTCAATTTGCGCGCGGATATTGCCGAGTCGATAATTTTCAAAATGTAATTTTTCAAGAATATTGGTTGTATTTGTGCTAAGGTTGTAAGCTTGTGTACCAATAAAATTGATATTAAAAAGATGATGGTTTTTATCGTGTGATACGATACGGTATAATTCGGTGCCGTTTTCGAAGGATAGTCCGTTACAAATATTGACAATTTCGATGGGTTCAGAATGATTTCTGTAGGCGAGATAATGTGAAAATAACATGCCATCGGCATCCCCCAAAATGATACAATTGATATTTAGTTGGTTCAACTCTCCTAATGCTTCAGAAAATGCAAATTCCCGTTGTTTGGTGTCGTTAGTTTGAACCAAATTTCCAAGATCAACAATTTCTAGTGAGTCGAACCTCCAGTTTAAAGCATACAATTGAGTTCTTATGAGATTGGCATTTTCACTTAGTCCAAAAAGTGCAATTTTAGCTTTATTGAGTTTTGGGAAATTGGAATTATTTAGTTTGATTTTTGCACCTAATGTATTTTTTTTTCCTTTAAACGGACTAGAAATTGATTCAGATATTGGGGTGAAATAGGCCTCTAACATGATGCTGCAATTTCATACTTAAAGGCGTAAAGTTCCACAATTGGAAAACTGAATGTCTTATTTAGTGGAAATTGAAATTGAATGACTAATTTTGTTGTAGTATTATGAGTCAAGGATTTTTTCCATTAAAAGTATCCAAAACAGTTCAAGAAACTGCGGATGCAACTACGTTTTATTTTGAAATACCGGATAATTTAGCCGCTGAATTTAATTACACAGCAGGCCAATATTTAACTTTTGAAGCTGAAATTGGTGGCGAGAAAGTGCGTAGATCGTATTCATTGTGCACCTATTCTGGTGTTGATGCTCAACCTGCTGTTACCGTAAAGAAAGTAGATGGCGGTAAAATGAGTAATTATATGAATACTCAAATTAAAGCCGGTGATGTTATGCAAGTAATGCCTCCTTTGGGGAAATTTACCGTTGTGCCCCAATCAAATGAAGCTAAGAACTATGTTCTTTTTGCCGGGGGAAGTGGTATCACACCGGTTTTAGGTATTGCAAAAGCGGTTTTGAACGATGAACCACAAAGTAAAGTTACTTTGGTTTATGCGAATCGCGACCCCGAGTCGGTGATTTTTAAAAGTTTGATTACTGAAATGGAATCTACCTTTAATGGTCGTTTTAAAGTACTTCACAGTTACGATAAAGCACCATTTACTTGGTTTGGATTAAAAGGTCAATTAACTGAAGAAAAGGTTCAATCTATAATTAAAAACAAAATAGGTGGTTCATTTGATTATTACGAGTACTTTATTTGTGGACCTGGTCCCATGATGGAAGTAATTAAAAATGGGTTATTAGGTATATCGATTCCAACAGAACGGATACATATTGAATATTTTACCGCTCCTACTTCAAGAAAAACTGCTGAGGAGGTTGCTGATAACGTTTCGGCGGATGAAGAATTTTCGGGAACTTCAGAAATTACTTTACATGTTTATGGGAAAACACATATCATTTCCTGTGATAAAAACACTACAGTATTAAATGCTGCCATGAAACAAGGAATCGATCCTCCATACTCCTGTACTGTTGGAGTTTGTACAACGTGTAGAGCAAAAGTGCATTCTGGTTCGGTACATATGATGGAACGTGAGGGCTTGAGTGATAAGGAAATCTCTGATGGATTTGTTCTTACTTGTCAATCTGTTCCAAGAAGTAATAAAATTGAGTTAACCTACGAATAAACACTGAATTTAGAATTATAATTCACTAAATGAAATCATGCTCATCTAGGGGATAGGTGGATTTGTGTTTTTAATATTGTATTTAAAATGAATGAATTATATCTATTTTAAGTGCTAAATTATGCAATTTATAGGTGTTCGTTTGTGAAGGAAATAAAAAGAAGCCGTCTCGTTAACTAAACGAGGCGGTTTTTTTTTGATTTTAGATTT
>CAZQFZ010000068.1:0-14048 GCA_964592635.1 uncultured Rhizobium sp. | reverse complement strand
GATTAGCCATTCAAGTTGTTCAAAAACTGTTCCAAAGCGTACTCATCGGGCAATAGCACTTGACGAGGTTTGCTTCCCACATTGGGTCCAACGATTCCTGCGTCTTCGAGTTGGTCCATCAAACGACCCGCTCGGTTATAACCCAATTTTAGTTTCCGTTGAATCATACTCGTGCTACCCACTTGATTCTGAACAATGATACGTGCGGCATCCTCAAACATCGGATCACGGTCGCTGGCATCAAAATCACCTCCCCCGCTGCTCACGGTTTCGTCTTGAACTTCAGGAAGCATGTATGCAGTAGGATACGCTCTTTGCTCACCAATAAAATCGACAATTTTCTCCACTTCCGGAGTATCAACGAAAGGACATTGAAGTCGAATCATTTCATTTCCTCCATTGTATAGCATATCACCTTTACCAATTAATTGATCGGCGCCATTGGCATCCAAAATCGTTCTGGAGTCAATTTTCGAGGTAACTCGAAACGCTATACGAGCAGGGAAATTGGCTTTAATCATACCGGTAATTACGTTTACCGAAGGACGTTGAGTAGCCAAAATCAGGTGAATTCCAATAGCTCGAGCCAACTGTGCCAAACGAGCAATGGGTATTTCTATTTCTTTACCTGCTGTCATCATCAAATCCGCAACCTCGTCGATAACAACCACGATATAGGGCATGAACCGATGTCCGTTTTGGGGATTTAACTTACGATCCAAGAACTTAGCATTGTACTCTACAATATTGCGCACAAAAGCATCTTGCAACAATTTGTAACGATCATCCATTTCCACACAAAGTGAGTTCAACGTATGGATTACTTTCTGATTATCGGTAATGATGGCATCTCCGTCGCCAGGCAATTTTGCCAAGAAATGGCGTTCGATTTTGTTGTAAAGAGTCAGTTCCACTTTTTTGGGATCCACCAATACAAATTTGATGTATGCCGGGTGTTTTTTATACAGTAGCGACACCAAGATGGCGTTCAAACCAACGGATTTACCTTGCCCGGTAGCACCCGCCATCAACAGGTGAGGCATTTTTGCTAAATCGGCAATAAATATCTCGTTGGAAATGGTTTTACCCAAAGCTACTGGCAATTGGAAGTCGCATTCTTGAAACTTTCTACTTGCCAAAATTCCTTTCATGGGTACCATTTCAGGATTGCGATTGGGCACTTCTATACCGATGGTACCTTTTCCGGGAATGGGTGCAATAATACGTATGCCCAATGCGGCTAAACTCAAGGCGATATCGTCTTCCAGATTCTTGATTTTAGAAATCTTCACACCAGGCGCTGGCACAATTTCATACAGTGTTACCGTTGGACCCACTGACGCCTTGATGGTGGAAATCCCAATTTTGTAATTCAACAGGGTTTCTTCAATTAATTTCTTGCTTTTACCAATTTCCGTCAAATCAACATCTTGCTTTTTATTGCCGTAATCGGTCAGTAATTCGAGCGTTGGAAAGCGATAGTTGCTCAAATTCGCTTTGGGATCGTATTCGGAATCAATACTTCCATAATGAGGTTTTACTGGTACATTCGTGTCCGACACTTCTACTTCTTCATCGCTTTTGGGGATATTTACCTCAAATCCCAAATTGGTTTTCGTTGGGTTAGTGGGCGTGGATGAAACCTGAGGCGGTTGATTTTGCGGAGGATTGGCAATTGTATTTTCTGCTGGATCTTCGTGAGTAAATCGAAAAACAGGAACCTCGTCTATGGCATCTTGAATTTCTTTGTGATACGCATTTTCATCTGCCGGCAAGGAATCATCCTCATCTGTAAATACAAATACGTCGGGCGCTACCTCTTGGGAGGACTCTGGCTCTAATTTTTTCAAAGTAATTTCCCCTGGTTTGGGAGAATGCTCGAATTCGGACTCCATTTCCAACTCCAAATCATCTGAATTTTCCAATGAATCTGGGTTATGGGAATCCAATCCATGATTACCCAAGCGCTCTTCATCTTCAATAATTTGGGGTATATGTGTACTTGAAGAATCGGCATTTTTATCGGATCCAAACGGACTTGCCTCTTCGGAATCTTGAGCCGAACGAATACCCGATGCATTAAAACTCTGTGCATCCGCTGTTAATTCCTCTTCGTTTTGGGGGATGATAGGGCTGCGGGGTTTAATTTTCAATCGTGCAAAAGGGTTTGCATTATGAAACACAAACGAATACACAACGGCAAACACGATGAGTATCAAAACGGCACCGATTACTCCCAAGCTATTTTGAAGTTGTTGAATTCCAAAATAGCCAAATGTTCCACCCAAAAGCGGGAACCACCATTGGAAAATAAATCCAAGGAACAAGGATAACCAAACGGCAAACAACAGGGTATGAATGAGTATTCGGAGTAAGGAAAAAGGGCGGTAATCAAAAAGCAAATACATCCCACTTAACGATATATACGGAAGGAGTAAAAATGCACCCAAACCAAATCCATTGTGTACAAAGAAGTAGCCCAACTTAGCACCGAGATAGCCCATTGCATTTTCGGCATGCCCATTGTTTTCTTTAAATAAATCCCAATCACCATCTGCCAAGAAACTTTGATCGTACTTCCAAGAAAAGAAAAATGAAATAAAACTTATGAATAATATCACCGAAAAAACCAAAATCAAAAAGCCCAACACTTTGCGTGTGGTATCGTTTTTAAGGGAAGCCGCTTCCAGAATTTCACCACTGGAAATTTGGTCGTTCTTTTCGGCAGCTTTTTCCTTTAAAAAATCGGTACTCGAAGAATTAGATTTAGATTTTGATTTGCGTTCAGAAACCATAGGTTCTTACGAAAATACTTTTAAATTGTGTGGAAATTATGTGGAATTATGCACGAAAAACGCGGTGTTCAGAATTGAGTGCAGTAAGCAAATCGGAATCCACTTTTGAGTTTACAGAACTTTCAATGGAATAAACATGGCCTTCTATGGCCAATTGAGTATTTTCAAACTCCGACATCACCTCGGCATGCAATTCGGATAAGTCGGAATATCGAGCACTGTAATGCCCAACCATCAACTCTCCTACTCCTGCCAAACGAGCAATGGTGCCCGCTTCCTTGGCGGTAGAATGAAACGTTTCCTTAGCTCGATCCAAACGATCATGCAAAAATGTGGCTTCGTGATATAAAAAATCGATACCCTGTATAAACGGAATGATTCGTTCGTCGTAAATAGTGTCGGATATATAAGCAAAGCTGCGATTTTTATATCCAGCTGTAGTCAACACCTCGTTGGGAATTATAGTACCATCGGCCGACACAAAATCTTGACCCATTTTTAACCGCTCGTAGTATTTAACTGGAATTTCCATGGACTCACATTGCTCTACATTTATGCGTCTTTCAGGACCTTTTTCCTTTAATATATACCCTCTACAAGGAATTCTATGCTGCAATTCTACTGTATGAATCTCATAATCTGGGTGCTTAATTAACAATCCTTCTGGCGATTGATCGCTAGGAATAAAGGTTAATTCGAAAGGCAATTTTGAGTTACCTTCCACCAATATTTGATCCATTATGGGCTTTAATGCGGTTGGACCAACAATGGTTAATGGTTCTGTTCGGTTAAATAAGGCCATTGATGTAATCACACCAGGTAAACCAAAATAGTGATCCCCGTGCAAATGTGTGATTAAAATGTAGCGAATTTTTTGAAGCTTTAAATTGTAACGAATGATTTGATTTTGAGTTCCTTCGCCGCAATCAAATAGAAAGAAATGCTTGTCCAAACGAACGTACTGACCACTGGGGTTTCTGTCCCTTGTTGGGGTTGCAGAAGATGTGCCGAGTACAACTATTTCGAACGGTTTTTGCATGGATTTCAAAACTAGCAAAAACTATACCATTTTACCCTAATTCTTCATTCAAATTCCGATTTTTTTAACGAAGGATTTCAGCTGTTCGTCTGAATTAACCCAATTGTTCGTCTGAATTAACCCAATAACGCTACCAATGAGATTTTTACAATTCGTCTGAATTAACCCAATTGTTCCCCTGTTTCAACCCAACAACGCTTCCAATGAGATTTTTACAATTCGTATGAATTAACCCAATTGTTCCCCTGTTTCAACCCAACAACGCATCAATCGATGATTTTACTTCCTCAACAGTAATTCGGTCTATGCAACGGTCGTTGGGACGTACACACGTAACCTGATCACAAGGATTGCATTCCAGAATATAGTGCAAAACCTTAGAGTTGGGATTACTCGGATAAAACACATGTGGAACACCAGGTCCAAATAAACCAATTGCTGGTGTGGTGGTCAAATCTGCAATTTGCAATGGACCGCTTTCATTTCCAATAAAAATGATGGCCTTTTGGATAACCTCCTTCAAAAGGAGTAAAGAATCGTTGCTTATCCATGCACGGGTGTAAGGTTCTTGTGTTAGCTCTTCAACCAATGATTGTTCTTCAATGGAACCCAAAACGATAGAAATGCAATCGTAATTTTCAAACAGATATTTCTGAACTTGTATGTAATTCTTTGGGTTCCAGCGACGCAGTAAACTGCGTCCGCCTGGATGAATCAAAGCGAATCTCAAACCGGATTCCACTCGTTTCTCCGCCCATTCTTTCGACTCATCATTGGTTTCCAAACCCACGTATTTCTGTAATTCCAATAAAATCTGCTTTCTATCTTCTGAGTTAGAATCAATACGCAACACGTCTTGCCATTGAGAACTCAATATGGGCGATACTATTCTCGCATTGGTAATTCGTTCGTGAGGTTGATTCCCACGTTGGGCAAATCGCACAAATCCCCGTGTTAAAATCAACTTACTTCCTGAAAGTAGGGCCCGAAATAATGAGAAAAACGTGCCCCGAAATTCAATCCAAACATCTGAATTAACCCGTTTAAGATCCGCTAAATCGGTGTGTATTTCATCTATCGATGATTCGGCAATCAGGAGTGACTTCACAAATGGCTTACAAAAAACGGTAATATGCGATTGTGGGTACTCCGATTTCAGCAGTCGAAATGCGTGTACACAGGTTACCATATCTCCAATCTCATCCCACTTTACACAAACAAATCGAATGGGTGATTGATCCAGAACATCCTTCCCCCGAAACCGCAATGAATAGCGAGTGACTGCAAAATGCGCCAGGTAAAGCCATTGTTCTTTGGGAGGAAATTTCATGATTCTTGAATGATCATTAATTCAACGCATTCAATTGATATAAAACAGGTTGCGATGGAACCGCATCGGAATGAATTTGAGGAACCTGAAGATTGAGCAAATACATTCCATCTGAAATAGAATCTGCCACATAGATTAACTCCGTTATAGTTGCATTTTTTCTTGGATTTTGGGGATAATTCCACCAAACTCGATGCGCCGCTAATGCTCCTGCATCTTCCTCAGGATCTACCGATGGGAAGTCGGTTAACAAATGATTAAACCCTTGATTTACTAATATTTGCATTGCTTCCGTAGTAAAATAAGGCGGATTATTTCCCGACCAAATTTGCGATTTTTTTGATATGCTATTTGGCAAAGTTCTGATGACAATGGCTTCAGCTTTCATCCAATTTATGTGCCTAAGACTCGCCTCATTAATTACCCAATCTCCATTTTCCTGAACCAAATCTAGGGTAATTAATTGAGCAGTAAAATGAAACTCCGTTAGAACATCGGGTAAATGAATTCGTTCGGAAGTAATGTGTCCTATACATTCCGTATGCGTGCCGTTTCCATGTGCACAATAGGTTACTACTTCGCAGTTGGCACTTCCTCCTTGGGAAACGCTTCCCACAAAATCGCCTACTCGTATGGGTTCAATTACCGCTGGATTTATAAAAAACGCGTTGGGATTTTCCGCTTGGGGGCCAAATCCCAAACTCAGAGATAGCGGTTCATTCAGATCCGCTTCATAATTAATACCCTCAATAGATACAATGGTTTTCATGGAACACAAATTCATTCGCAATTTAACTCAATAAACATTCAAAATACTATTAAACTCCTGAAAACAAGCTTGATCATTTGGGTAAAATCCACCAATCCCAAGAAAACAATAATACTAACACTCCATTAAACTGCTGAAATAGCATCTTCTAAAATTTGCAAGTATTCATCATGAGGAATTTCATAGGCCCCAAATTGCGTAATATGCGGATTAAGATATTGTGTATCCAACAATTGAAATTTTTGTTCGCGAAGAAACTCCACCAAAAACACCAAACAAATTTTACTCGCATCAGTCATTTTGTGAAACATACTTTCTCCAAAAAATGCCTTGCGAATACTCACGCCATACAGCCCCCCTACTAACTCTCCATTGTAATATGCCTCAAAACTGTGAGCAAATCCTTCACGGTGCAATTCAATATAGGCATCTATGATTTCGGGGGATATCCAGGTGTCGTCGGAACGCAGTTCAGCACATTTGTGAATGACCTGCTCAAAGTTTCGATTGATATACAAATCGAATTTATTGCTTTTGTACAAACGACGAAGATTTTTAGAAACTTTAAATCGATTGTCTAAAGGAATAATGCCCCGCATTTGAGGGGTGTGCCAATAAATACGATTGTCTTCATCGGGATCAGCCATAGGAAATGAACCCGAAACATATGCTTGCAAAAGTAATTGTGGCGATAAAAACACAAGTGCAAAAGTAATACATCCCCGCACTGTCTCAAAAAATATGCGTTCCTTTGCAGTGAAATGGGTACTGGAAAAAACAAACTTCAAAAGTTTTCCGAATTCGATTCGTTCAGCAATACGTTTGATTATAAATCAGAAACAAAAGGCAAGTGGACCGAAATCTTTGGCAATAATAACCCCATTGTGGTTGAATTTGCCTGCGGCAAAGGGGATTACGCTATCGGTTTAGCTCGAATGAATCCCCAAATCAATTACATTGGTGTTGATATTAAAGGCAATCGATTGTGGAAAGGCGCCAAAACAGCCATTGAAGAAGGATTAAACAACGTCCGATTTTTACGCATAGAAATCGATAAAGCCGATTTGTATTTCGACACCCATGAGGTGTCTGAAGCTTGGATTACCTTCCCCGATCCACAACCACAAAAACGATACAAACGATTGGTTTCTGGTCGTTTTCTCAATGTTTATCGTAAAATTATGCCACCTACCGCAGTGATGAATGTGAAAACGGATTCAGATTTGTTTTACGAAACCACCTTGGAACAGTGTGTTTTAGACGGATTGAATGTACAAGCAAACATCAACGACATTTATTCCATGATTCCGGTACCAGCATTTTTGAATATTCAGACGTTTTATGAGCAAATCTGGCTTAAAGAAGGGAAGAAAATTAAATACGTACGTTTTGTGATTGGAGATGTAAAAAGTGATGAATCTAAAAAGATTTCACTTCCAGAAGGTATGCTTTTGCCGCCTCTTTCTCAAACTGCATAACCTGATTTTTCCGAATTTTTACGGTGTATGTTACTCGATCCGAATACTCGCGGTTTACAATCCGAAATTCAAATGATTTTAAAAACAAATGGATTTCTTGCTCCTTATCAAAATCAGCAGTCATTGTAAACGATTCTTCTTGAATTTTCTCTGCTCTACCCGATAATTTTAGAACTTCTTGAGCAGCACTTCCGTAGGCCGAAATCAAACCCGGAATCCCCAAAAGCGTGCCCCCAAAATATCGAACTACTACCACAAGTACGTTGGTAAGTTCTTGTGATATAATGGCCCTCAAAATCGGACGACCTGCGCTATTAGAAGGTTCTCCATCATCGTTAGCCCGCTGTGCCTCCGACGATTGTCCAATTACATACGCATAGCAATGGTGAGTTGCATCGGGGTATTTGCTTTTGAGTTGTAATAATAGTGGTTTGACCTCAGATTCACTTTGGATTGGAAAACTGTAAGCTAAAAACTTACTGCCTTTATCGCGAAGATTAAATTCTGCTGCGTGCTCAATTTCTACATAAGTATCTGAAAATAAACTCATTTTGTAATCACCCACTTAAAAAGCCAAAACTAATATAGACAAGATTGCCAATCCCATCCCCCAAAAAACACGTGCAACAGGACGTTCTCCATAAAACCACCCTACGACGGTTGAAAGCACCACAACACCCACATTATTCAATGAAAATAGTATGGCGGTATTATCTTTAAAAGCATCGATTGCTGCGTACAAAGCCACTACGGAATAAAAATTAATGCTGCCCAATACTATACCCGAAACGATGGTTAAAACGTTTGAGTTGGTTGGAGTATTCAAATGCATCGGTTCGCCGACAGGGGTACTGCTCTCAAAATTACTACTCTGATGATTACTTGCCACATGATTTTTATCAAAATGGATACCGTTTTTAACGCTATTGTGTACACTAAAATTACCTTCTTCCGTCATCACGTGTTTGGAATCAACCACACTAGCTGTGGATCTCGGCTTTACCGCCCAAACCAGCAACCCCGAAATCATGGCTCCACCGAAGGTCAATGCCGCTTTTTGCTCGTTGTTGAACTCGTTATAATTCAATTGTTTAAATACGTTTAATAACGTATCCACCATTCCGCTTCCTAAAAACACTAAAATCAAAATGACGTTGAAGGATTTTTGGGGATGTGAATTCTGCTTTGAATTCAGTAGTATGTTGGATTCAGAATTACACTGCTTTTCTGAGTTTTTTCCGAGAATTTCAGTAGAATATTGTGAATCTAGATTATCCGATTTTACACGACTAATCATGTAAACGGAAGCAACCGCCAATAATATTCCTACGATCATTTGTACACTTACCGCTTCACCCCAGAATAAAACCGAGGCGATTATGGGTATAATCATACTCATTTTCGAAGCCATTGAACTTGCTGCCGCGCCGGAATCATGGGTTGATTTAGCCATGAGGAAGAACGTCCCCACAAACAACATCCCCAAACACAACAAGGGCCAAAATCCTTCGGTACTAACAGTTTTAAATCGCAGTATATGTTGATCTCCCAACACTAAATTTCCCAATACAAAACACGTAATGTAATTGATAATAATTACAGGAAATTGAGACAGCCCTTTTTTGCCAATAAATTTGAACACGGCGAACAGACCGGTCGACAATAAAATGCTTGCAACTAATGGGATTAACCTTTCCATTTATAAAGAACTAATTGATCGGAATGAATTTGACTCGGTGGGGTATCTCTAAACGATAGGCTTTCAACTCCAGTCGACATAGAACTTGAAAAAGATTTATTCGGTTGTAAATTTATCTCATATTCATCTAAATCAGCCGTAATTGGAGTTTGAAACGTATCATTCATGGTTATTTTAGGTACGCGAATTCCAACACTTAATTCAACAGATTGGCTTCTGTACACAATCAATTCATCGACCAAATTTTGATTAAGAAAAGCATTCCACACAGAACTTCCACCTTCTATCAACAAGGAGTACCAACCATTTTGATAACAGAATTCACTGATATACTCTGCTTTTGTGCAAATCAGAGATTCGAACTCAGCACCAGTTAAAGGAATTCGATAGAATTTCAGAATAGAATAGTCGCAATTAGTCGAATTCATCAATTCATCAAAAATTTCCGCCTGACGCTGCAATTCACTATCAAATTTTAGTTCGTCTTGTTTATACGTACTCATACCCGTCCATTTTAAACTCTCTGTAAAACACCACAATTCGTTTTCGGTCATTACTAATTTTACAGGCTGTGGACCTCCAAAATACCGATCATTCAATTGAGGTTGATCAAGTGCCCAGGTACCAATTCCTACCAAAATGGCTTGATGCGATTGCCGCAATCTATGTGTAAATTTTTGCGCCGTAGAACCCGTGATTTTTTGAATTCTTTTGGGACTGGGTGCATAAAAACCGTCTTTAGATTCAGCCCATTTCAATGTTATAAACGGACGTTTCTGAGTTTGATTTACAATGAATTTTCGATTCAAATAGCGGCAGGAATCCGTTAATACATTTTCAACTACTTCGATTCCATGTTCTTTCAAACGCTTTATACCATTTCCATTTACTACAGGATTCGGATCTAACATCCCCACCACCACTTTGGGTATTTGGTATTCAATAATTAAATCGGAACAAGGTGGAGTTTTCCCAAAATGTGAACAGGGTTCTAAACTCACATAAAGGGTAGATTGCTTTAATAATTCTTTGTTTTCCAACGACAAAATAGCCATGCGTTCGGCATGATTTTCACCAAACTTACGATGAAATCCTTCTGCTATAATTTGTTGATTATGAACAATTACTGACCCCACTAACGGATTGGGTTGTGCCCAACCATTTCCTTTAAAAGCCAACTCCAAACATCGTTTCATAAAGAATTCATGTGAGTTATATTCCGTAGATTCAGAATGGAACTCAGGCAATAAATCTTCGACAGAATACGGGTAATTCACTTTAAAAGTAGTTATAGCTGCGAAAATAACCTTTATTTTTGAGGTGTTTACAAAAAGAACTCGTTACCTAAGTTCAATAATTAAATATCCCAAATTCAGAATTTATGTCCTCAGAAAAAGATAATACCTCCTCTAATCCAAAAACATCGTCAAATACCCCAAATACAATGACCGAAACGCCAAATTCGCCTGTCCGAAGATTGAGAATAACGAATATTTTTCGTGCATTTTTCCAAAATCAACAGTCATCTGGGGTATTATTAGTCCTTTTCACTGCAGCTTCACTTTTTATTGCAAACTCCATTTGGAGTCAAGATTATTTATCACTTTGGAAAACAGAATTTGGATGGAACGATCATCGTTTTCATCTGCACCATTCTGTAACCGATTGGATAAATGATGGCTTAATGACCCTATTTTTTCTGTTGGTGGGTATCGAAATCAAACGAGAATTGGTGGAAGGGGAATTATCGAATCGCAAACGCGCCATGCTACCGGTTTTGGGCGCTTTGGGCGGGATGGTTGTACCAGCTCTAATTTATTTTGTATTCAATGCAAATTCACCCGAAACGATATCAGGAATGGGTATCCCTACTGCTACAGACATTGCATTTGCCATTGCTATTTTAGGCATGTTGGGGAATAAAGTCCCCACCTCACTGAAAGTCTTTTTAACTGCGCTGGCCATAATCGATGATTTGGGTGCCATACTTATTATCGCATTGTTTTACGGTCAGTCAATTTCTTGGGGATGGATGGGCGTTTCGCTAATCATCATTGCTATTTTATACATTGCCGATAAAAAGGATTGGCATTATATGTGGGTGTATGTGATTTTGGGATTTGCATTGTGGTTTTCGATGCTGCATTCGGGCATTCATGCCACCATTGCAGGTGTAGTTTTAGCGTTTATGCTGCCACGTCAAACCCATGCAGAGAAAAAGTTAGCCAATCGGATTGAGCATGCCTTATCTAATTGGGTATCATTCTTAATCCTTCCATTATTTGCAGCAGCCAATACAGCCATTTTTATCAATGTTGAAATGATGGATCAGTTGATTTCACCAATTTCTTTTGGGATTTTCTTCGGATTATTTGTAGGGAAGCCCTTAGGTATTTTTGGCATGAGTGTTTTGAGTCACAAGCTTGGATGGGCTGAAATTTCCCAAGATATTTCAATGAAAAAGTTGTGGGCGGCTGGAATGTTGGGTGGAATTGGATTCACCATGTCTATTTTTGTTGCCAACTTGGCATTCACGAATCCAGATTTTATCAATTTGAGTAAATTGAGCATTATTATTACCAGTGTTACAGCTGCTGGCTTAGGATATTTGGTGTTCGCAAGCGGCAAAAAATAGAATTAATCTTCTAGTCGAGCAGTCTTAACTAATTTACTCATAGAGGCAATTTTGATTTTTTTGCCTTCTAGTTCCAGGATGGAGTCGGATTTAAATTCCGCGAGTAATCGTATAACCGTTTCGGTGGCGGTTCCCACCAAATTAGCCAATTCTTCTCGGGTAATTTTAAGAGCGATGGTTTTACCATCTTCTTCGAATCCATACGTTTCTTTGATAAACAACAAGGCTTCAGCCAAACGTTCTCTTACGGGCTTTTGAGCCAAGTGTGTAATGTTCTGTTCAGCTTTTCTTAAATCGTCGGAAAGCAACTTCATGATTTCCATGGTCAGAACGCCATCTTTTTGAAGAATGCCTAAAAAAAGTTCTCTCGGAATAAAACATACTCCTGAATCTTCCATGGCAACTGCTGATGCATAGTATTTATCTTCCCCTAAAAGCGACCGATACCCTAAAAGATCTCCGGCTTTAACTAATCGAAGAATTTGTTCCTTTCCATCTTCACCCAATTTCGAGACTTTGATTTTTCCATAATTCACACAATACACGCCTTGTGGACGCATTCCTTCCAAGAAAATATTTTGGCCGCGTTTGTAAGGTGTGCAGACCTTGTGATCGTTGATAGAATCAATTGAGTCGTTTTCAGCTTTACAAAAAACTGAATTAAAACGTTTTACACAATTGTTACAATCAACACCTTTGTGTTCGAAACTCATAACTATTGCAAATAAGTGGGGTACATCAAATATAGCTATAAAGTTTAAAATTGCAACTTCGCAAAAAGTTGAACAAAAACTCGCTTTTTGATAATAAAAAATGACCAAATTCTAAATCAATATTATCCATGATTAATTTAATCTAATTGTACAAATTTTAGCTGAAATGACTAAGAAAATGTCCATTTAACAAATTATTTATTTCTTCTTTTTAGCAGGCGACTTGGTAATTGAATCCTTTAATTTTTTAACCTCTTTCTCAAAATCGCTTACATAGTTTTGATCTTGGACAACCCTAAATTTCTCAAATTCCTTTTCAGCCAATTTCATTGCTACATCATGACTTATTTTCCCAGCATCTTTTAAAATGTTGTATTCATTAAATTGAAGGAAGGCATCCAAACGAGACACCCAGTCAGCCATTTTCATAGGAACTTGTCTTTCTGCCTGAAGTTCAGCAAAATCTAGGTACATTGTAACAATTCGTTCCAACTCCTTCATTTCTTTCTCCTGCGTATAGTTTTTGGCAGTACCAATATCACTTTTAAGAATTTTACCCTGTGGCGCATTCTTCCAAGTTGTCAAACCCATATTAGGCTGTGTTGCATCTGCCCTGTCTGCAATTAATTCGGCCGCTGTTTTACCTGTAATTGCCCAATGTAACTTGTTTTGAACGGTTTTAAAGAACTTTTGAGTTATTTCAGCTTCTTTAGCTACATTGCTCGTATATGTCCGTTATTTTGAGATAAAAACGCCGTTCACTCGCCCGTATCTCCCGTATACGTTCCAAGAGTTCATCAAAGTAGTCCCGGCCAAATCGTTTTCCTTGTTTAAGCCTTTCATCGTCCATCACAAAACCCTTGATAATGAACTCTCTTAAGGTTTGGGTTGCCCAAATACGAAACTGGGCAGCCTGATGGCTATTGACCCTGTAACCTACGGCTATTATGGCATCTAAACTATAATAAGAAGTTTGGTAGTTTTTACCATCGGCAGCAGTTGTTTCCAAAATGGAAATAACTGAATTTTCCACTAACTCGTTGGTTTCAAAAATATTGGATAAGTGCTTACTAATTGCAGGCACTTTTACACCGAATAGTTCTGCCATGGTCTTTTGAGTAAGCCAAAAGGTTTCATCATTAAAAATCACTTCTACCCTCACATCACCAGCTGGAGTGTTATAAAATACAATGTCATTTCCTGGTTTCTTATCCATCATATATTATTATATTTTAATAATTTAGCAATTTATATCTACTATTAATAACTGCAACTACCCTAATAATTGACCCAAACATTAAAAAACAATGTAAACTTAAGGCGTTAGGGAAAAAGACAAATTTACCATAAATGCGAATGCAAAACTTTTTATTAGATAAACTTAAGTTTCTTCCAGAAATTAGTTTCTCAATAATAATAAAAATATGATAAATGTACCATGGAATTTATTCAGTTTCAAAGTCACTCCCGTTTTCTCTTGAGAGCACTTAGATCTTAATTTTTTTAGGCGGAAGGTGATCATTGATCAACTGCAGTCATTTCCCGCTGCAGCAACTTGCAGGTTTTGAATCAGATTTGTGAGATGTAGAT
>CAZQFZ010000067.1:0-14115 GCA_964592635.1 uncultured Rhizobium sp. | reverse complement strand
CCATACATATACAAAATGATCATGTAAATCACCACCAACGGCAGTAAAATATATCCGGCAAACAATTTGATTCCTTTGGGGGAATCGCGCTCATCATCTAGTTGAGTAATATCGGGTCGAATTCCAGCACCAAAAATCAATACACTTCCCGCTACAGCAATCCAAAACCACAAATGAGCATAAATTTCATAATCAATATCCAACTTGAAAAGAACATCCATAGCCATAATTGCTCCTGCTAGGCCCAAATACAATACACCACAATACAAAGCTGTGGTTAAAATTCGAATGAATAGTTCTTTATTGTATTGCCAGAATGCATTGGAATTGTGGCGATTCTTTACTGGAAAAAACGCCACCAACATGTGCGTAAATACAGCAAAAATGAAAATTTTAAGAACCGTTTCTTCCTCAATTTCGTTGCCAGTATAATCAAAATGAATGGTTATGAACAATGCGACTAACAACAAAAATCCTGCGATAAAAGGCAGAATTCTTTTAAGATTCGATTCCGAATCCCGGTTGTTTTCAGCCACCAAATGTGCGGTAAAAAACACGGAAATACCCACACCCAACACGCTGGTAATTTCCATGAGCAACTTTCGGGTGCTTTGGGATAACACATCCGACATTTCCATTTGAATAGACAACAAAGTGGAAATGGTAATACCCATTAAAATCATAAAGGGGAATCGAATCGCTGCGCGATTCATTCCCCCACTTATGCGAAATAAAAAGTTGAAAAACATGATTTTAGATAACCAAAGGTATCTAAAAAATCACAATTACCAAATCTTAACTCGAATATCGTCGTTACGATACATTTTGTTTCCAGGCTTAACTCCAAAAGCCTTGTAGAAACCTTCGTGATTTTGCAATGGTCCAATAGCTCTGAAATAACCTGGCGAATGCGGATCAGTTACCAAACGCATTGCTAATTCTTCATCGCGACTTTTTCCTCTCCAAATAGTGGCCCAACTCATAAAGAAACGTTGTTCTTGTGTGTAACCATCTATCTTCTGATCAATAGGTTGACGCTTTAAATGCAACAACAAACCGTCGTAAGCTGAAGCTACACCTCCTAAGTCACCAATGTTTTCTCCTAATGTAAATTCACCGTTTACGAACTTACCTGGTAATGCTTCGTAAGCACTGTATTGGTCTGCCAACATTTTACCACGCTCTTTGAATTGCTTCAAATCCTCCTCAGTCCACCAATTTACTAGGTTTCCGTTTTCGTCGAATTGCGCTCCTGCATCGTCGAAACCGTGTGAAATTTCATGTCCAATTACCGCACCAATTCCTCCAAAATTAACCGCTGGATCGTTTCTGAAGTCAAAGAAAGGCATTTGCAAAATGGCTGCTGGGAAAACGATTTCGTTGTACAATGGGTTATAGTAAGCATTTACCGTTTGTGGCGACATGCCCCATTTGGTTTTATCTACCGGTTTATTGAACTCTTCGATGTTCTTTTTGGTTTCCCAAATAGTAGAATTCATCATATTTTGGAAATACGATCCACCGTTTTCATAACTTTTAATTTCCAACGTTGAATAATCTTCCCATTTATCAGGATAACCAATTTTTACAGTCAATTTATCTAATTTCTTATTGGCTTTGCGCTTGGTTTCTTCGCTCATCCAATCCAAATTGTTGATGCGAATGCGGTAAGCTGCAATTACATCATCCACCATTTCTTTGGCTACTTTCTTCGCTTCTTCTGGGAAATAGCGTTTAACATATAGTTTACCTAAGGCTTCACCCATAGTTCCGTTAACCACACCCAATGCACGTTCGCTCAACGCTTTTTGTGCAGGGGTACCACGCAACGTTTTTCCGTAGAAATCGAACGACATTTTTTCTAAATTTTCGCTCAACATTCCCATAGAACCACGCATGGTATTCCACAACAAGAAGTATTTCAAATCTTCAACCGAGTATTTTTTAACTACGTCATTTACCGATTTCATGGATTTCAAATCACCCACAATAATGGTGTCGGCTTTGATACCCATGTTTTTAAACATCGCATCCACTGGAAATGAAGAAAGCATTTTCTTCAATTGCTTGTAGGTAACGGGATTATAACGTTTGTTAGGATCTCTGCGTTCTACTTTGCTCATACGATTTTCAGCCATTTCTCTTTCAATAGCATACACTGCTTTAACCGCTGTTTCCGCATTTTTACCCCAGCCGTATTCCACAAAAACCTTACCCATAAATTCGCGGTATTGTTCCTGAAGTTTTACCGATTTTTCATCGGTTTTTAAGTAATAATCACGATCGGGTAATCCCAAAGAACCACCGTAAACATTTAAAACGTTACGATTGCTATTTTTAGAATCAGCACCTACGTAAAACCCTAAAAATGTGTTTTCACCTGCAAGTTGATATTTCAATAAATATTTTTGAAACTGTTTCTTATTCGAAATGGCTTCAATTTCATTTAAGTAAGGCAATACAGGAGTAATACCTTCTTCGTTTCTACTTTTGATATCCATAACGGATTTAAACAATTCAACGGCTTTACCTTCGTCGGATGTAACGGCAAATTTCAAGTCGCTTGAATTGCCATTAACCGCATCCAATAACACCTGCAATGCCATGCTATCGGCCTTTTTTCCCAATTCATCAAAAGAACCCCAGCGGCCTCGATCATCGGGAATCACCGCAGATTCCATCCATTTACCGTTTACATAGGTGTAAAAATCATCGTGTGGAGCTACCGAAGTATCGCGGTAATTCAGTTCCAATGCTCGGTAATCACCACCCGCAACAAATGCGGTCAATGCCAAAGCCGGAATGATTGCAAAACTTAATCTTTTCATATTCAATTAAATTGCAAAAATAAGGACTTTTAATCAATTATTTGATTTTCCACAACATGCTAACACCCAAGCCACCAAAGAATTTGCCATTTACCTGTCCACCATCACTCACAAAAGATTGGTACATCACCGAAGGTTGAATTACCAGCGACATATTGCGAGTTACAGGAATCATCGGTCCCACAAAAATCTTTCCATCCATGGTAGTGTGTCTTTTCTTTTCAATAGCTTTAAAGGATGTTTCAGTGAAATACGTTCCCTCGGAAATAGTTGTTAACCCAGGAGCCAAATTCATACCAAATTGTATAGGTATTTTCATGAATTGGACATGGAATCGGTACGAAATCGGTATGGAAACTTTATCGATTTTATAGGATATAAGACCCGTTTTCAAGTTATTAACCGACTGATAGGTGGTGTCGTAAACGGTGTAATAATTTTTAGGACGACCCGGAAGCGATATGGAACGAATATGCGTATCCAACTTCATCACTTTTACGAATTCGTTTTCACGCCATTGTCCGTTACCCACCCATTCGCTGTATTGCACTCCCAATCCCCACATGGTGGCGTTATTAAACTCCTTCAAGAAACTTGCTGAGTATTGCGCTAAATATTGGGTTCCCAAAATACTTAAGGGACGATCTTCATCAAAATTAATGGTATTATTACTTGCTGCAATGGCCGATACTTCAAAGAACCAAGGAAGCTTTTGAAACTTGTTACGTATGCGCTGCGGAGGAATATCAAATTCTATTCCTTCAATATCCCAGTTGGTTTTATCCCAATCAATCGGAGAGTACCGCATTTTCGCTGAACTCAACAGATATTTCGACCAAGCAAAACCAAAATTCTGACTAGCATCGGTAATTCCGCCGAATTGATCAATGGATGAGGTTTCGGGGGAAGTTTGTATGAGTTGATCAAACTGATGGTTTTCCGCCTCCAACGAACGGTTCGCTAGTTCGGTTTCGGAAGACTTGCTTCCCAAAGCGCTTCTATTTTCAGACTGATTAGAAGACTTATTGTTCGAAGACTCATTGGAATTCGCTTGCATCCGTAAGTTCGAATTATTTGAAGACAAACTACTATTATTTAAAGTAGATGCTCCTGATGGATTTTCTGCTAATTCCTGGAATTTTTGTGCTCGCTCTGATTCTGGACGCATTAATGTTTCACGAATGGCCATGCTTTCGGCCAGAATATTGCGTACTTGTCTGCGCTTGATTGCAACCGGTTGATTGGGTTTGGTTGTGCCCAATGCAGTCGTATTTTTTTGTGCCGTTGCGTGGGTATTCATTGAAGAATTTGAATTCAACGAAGCATTGGATTTAGGCAGATTCGACGAATTGGTAATGTTTGATTTACCCGTGATATTCGCACTGTTGGATGAAGCATTTTCTTGATTATTTTTTGCTTTATCGGCGGTTGAATTTGATTGGTTGTTATTAAAATTTTCGTTGCCTTTTTCTGCTGCAGATTGAGTATTATTTGAGCGATTATTCACTGAATTGGATTCAGGTTGAACCAAATAAATCGAAACAGCCACTAAAGTTAAGCCTGCCAAAATGGCAACGGATCTTCTCCACCAGATAAATGCACGTTTTTTCTTTGTACGGCGATTCATCACTTCCTCAAAACTCACACGCTCCGAGTAATCCATTTCCTGTTCACTCAATCGCTGAAATTTCAAATCCAATTCTTCCCAATTCATTCTAAACCTCCCTCTAATTTTAACAACATGCCTTGCAACGCTTTTCGCGCTTTTGCTAACTGTGAGCGACTGGTACCTTCGTCGATTCCCAATGTTTCACTAATTTCTTTGTGAGAATATCCCTCAACAGCAAAAAGACTAAAAACCATGCGATATCCTTCTGGCAAAGATTGTACCAATTTCATCAGTTGATTCACGCTCAATCGGTCGAAGGAAAAATCATCGTATCCAATTTCGTATTCGGATTCAGAAATATCGGTAAAAATTTGTTTGCGAGCGCGCAACTTATTAATGGAAATGTTCACACATACCCTACGCATCCAAGTCTCCAATGAACTTTGGAATCTAAAATTCGGTAGGTGATCGTATATTTTAACAAATGCTTCCATCAATGCATCTTCAGCTTCTTCTTGGTTTTGACAATAACGCATGCACAGTGCCATCAACTTTTTGGAATAGCGTTCCCACAGCATTCGCTGGTAGTAGCGGTCTTCCCGAATACAGCCTTCCACGAGTTCTTTGTCTGTCATTTCGTATAGTCATAGCGCACGATGTTTTGGCTATCGCGATTAATTGACACGTTAGCTTGCTTTGTCGTTGCCCGAAGTTTACATTTTTTTAAAAAATCAAATTTACTAAAAAATACGAAGCCCGCGGGTTTTTGATTTCCGCTTTCCTTAACTTAATTTGTAGGTTCAGTCATTTTACCATCGAATTCATGAATTTCCAGCCCAGTCCTATATCCTTTCGCACAATTTCCATCGTTTTACCACCGCGATTCATCGTTTGGTTTATATTTTTTCAGTTTTTAATTTTTTCAGGGGATGTTTATTCGGCTCCAAATTATCAATCATCCAACCAAATGAGTAAACGCGTTGCATTTCGTTCAACAAGTTTGTCAGGGGATGTTTATTCGGCTCCAAACTATCATGCCCAACCTCATTTAAATACTGAAAACGAACCCAGCGTTAAAAAGGCGACACCTAATCCGTATGCCGTAAAATGGGTCGATAGTATTTTAAATAAAATGACCTTTAAGAAAATGGTCGCTCAAACCCTCATGATTCCTGCTTGGACCCGCGATGAAATGATGGATCCATCCGTACATCATGCAGTGGAGAACTTGGGAATTGGTGGCGTGATATTTTTCCAAGGAACGCCTCAAACCCATATCGATGCCGTTAACTTTCTGCAGCAGCAAGCTCAAATACCTTTACTCATTGGAATGGATGCCGAATGGGGTCCCGCAATGCGATTGGACCACATTGAAAAATTCCCATACGCATTGACCATAGGTGCAACCAACAATCCCAAACTCGCTTATTTATCTGCAAAATATCAAGCCAAACAGCTCAAATTATTGGGAGTACACATCAATTTTGCTCCCGTAGTTGATTTGAATACCAATCCCAACAATCCCGTAATCGGATTCCGCAGTTTCGGAGATAATCCCATGACCGTTAGCAAATTGGCATCTGCGTTTAACGAAGGTTTGGAATCGGAAGGCATTTGGGGCTGTGCTAAGCACTTCCCAGGACATGGGAACACCTTTGTCGATTCACACAAAGATTTACCCGTGGTGAATCACACTCCCACCAGCTTACAAAAAGACTTAATTCCGTTTGAAGCACTCATTCAAAACGGGGTAAAATCGGTCATGGTGGCCCATTTGAAAATCCCGTTACTCGATACTACTTCGAACATGCCTGCGTCTTTGTCTCGTCCCATAGTAACTGAATTATTGCGTGAAGAACTGCAATTCAATGGTTTGATTTTTACCGACGCCATGAACATGAAGGGAATTAGCAAATTTTATTCTCCGGTTTCTGCTGGAGTTATGGCCTTGAAAGCGGGAAATGATGTTTTGTGTTTTCCAGATCAAATAGAAAAAATCATTGATTCAGCCGACAAAGCCATGCGTTTAGGTATTTTGGATAGCATACAAATAGCCCAATCGGTGCGCAGAATTTTAATGGCGAAATACGAACTGGGTTTGAGCCAATTCGCTCCCCTATCCCCCGAAAAAATAGAAGAAAAAATGAATTCCATTTATCAAGAATTCGTTCAATTAGGAGGAAAGGAAATTACGGGATCCGACTTGAATTTTGCCCAGCAGAGCATTTGTATTCGCAATAATAATGAGGATTTACTTCCCTTAATGCCGTTTCAAAACGATACCGTTTGGTTGGTGGCTTTTGGAAAAACCATCACTCAACCCTTGTTAGATCGCATCCGAAATTATGCTCATGTTGGAATTATTTGGGCGCACCATTATTCCGATGCACAGGATTTATTGGATTATCTGCAATCCAAAAAAGGAGTGAAAATTGTGTTTAACGGAGCACAAAAAATGTTCTCCAATCAACCTCGTGAACTCCCATCTAATTTAATGGAATTCTTGCGATTAACCAACTATACTGATCAAATTGTATTTGTTCATATGGGCAATGCATACGCTCTTCAAAAATTGGATGTACCGGTTTTAACGGTTTTGGGATTTGAAACGGGTTCGGCCTATCAAGAAGCGGCCATCGACGCTATTTTTGGTGAATTTGGTGTGAAAGGCACTTTACCTGTTGCCATTAATTCACAGTATCATCGGGGAAATAACTTCAGCACCAACCCCTGGAGTCAATCACTGGAATGGCATCCTTTGGCTACTACACAAGGACACGATTTACGTAAAAAATTAGACCTCATAATGGACAGCATGATGGCGGAAAAAGTAACCCAAACTGCCCAATTGCTGGTGTTGAAAAATGGAAAAGTGATGGCCGATATTTCCAGAGGCACTTACACCACTCCGGCTTTAAAAAATGCGCAAATTTCGGTAAATAGAAACACACCTTACGACATTGCTTCGGTTACGAAAACCATGGGGATGACGTTGGCTATCATGAAGTTGTATGATCAAAAGAAAATTAAACTCCACGAACCCATAGGTAAATATTTGAAAGAAGCACGAAAAACTGCCTGGGGTGAAATTCCCATCCACCAGTTTTTGTTGCACAGAACCGGTTTACCGGCTACGCTTCCTTTGATGAGGGATTTGAAAAATTTTAATAAATCGGCATATGCGGAACTATTGGAGAAATATCCGAATTTAAACATCGACTCAACCGGGAATATTTTACTGCCTGCATCCCCCAATAAAATCGCTTCGGAGGAAAAGGAACATTATTTCGGCGATCCAAATCATTATCATGAGGAAATTCCAATGAATATACCGTTAAGTGATCAATGGATGGTACAACAGGAATTGTCGCAGATTGTTTGGGATATGATTAAACGGATTGAGCCTACGGTGGAATTTGATAAAAAGAATCCTCCCGCCATGATTTACAGCGATTTGAATGCGGTTATTTTAGGGAAATTGGTGGAACATTTAACTCGCATGAGTTTGGATGATTACTTAAAACAGGTGTATTATTTGCCGATGGGACTCTTAAGAACACAGTATTTACCTCACACGACTTCTCTAAAAAACATTGTGCCTCCAACGGAAATCGACAAAAACAGTCCGCGTGGATTAATTCAGGGGTATGTTCACGACCCAACTGCCGCTTTGTTGGGTGGAGTTTCTGGGAATGCTGGATTGTTCAGCAGTGCAGAAGATTTGGCTAAATTGATGCAAATGTTGTTGAACGAAGGGGAATGGGATGGAAAACGATACTTAAAAAGTAGCACCGTAGATTTATTTACAGAAACGTTTGAACAAGGCGACAATTATCGGGGATTGGGATTTGACAAACCCAATGGTTATCCGAATTACACGTTAAATCCTGAAATTAAAGGTTCTAATTTATTCGATTACGCGCCTCGTGGTATATTTGGGCACACCGGATTTACGGGTATTTGGTGCTTTGCCGACAAAGGAACTGGAATGGTGTTCATTTTCCTTTCCAACCGCACCTACCCCAACGATACTCAGAATTTGTTAGCCAAAAAAGGATACCGCGGTAAGTTGTTTTCTACGGTTTATGGGTTTTTGAAATAATTCTCTTATTCACCTAATATTTTAGAAACTTCAATTTTCAATTTGGGTAAATGATTTGTTACAATTGACCAAATAAACTCATCTGATACGCTATCATAACCATGTATGATTCTGTTTCTCGTATATACTATTTGTCGTGCATCTGAAAGTCCTATTTGCGCATTCCGTTGAATTATCCGTTTCATTGCCTCTCCAATTATCTCAATGTTTCTTTCTACAGCCCTTCTTGTTCGTTAATCATTTTGATAAGCAACAAAATCAAAGGGCATATCTTCAACAAAACTTTCTATTTCTATAATAGCATTCAAGATATCATATAGCCAAGTTTTAATCTCAATTTCCACTTCCATATATGATTTGCTTAGATGTATCCAGAGACTGTTTAAAATATGGATTTTTGATGCTTTGCATTTCAATCAAATCAACTGATCTATGTAAAATTTTTTGAAGTGAATCTTTCAAAGCAAAGTAATTTTCTGAATAGTTACTTATTTCCGTCAATTTAAAATTTACTGCTAAATCAATATCGCTTTCAGAATTAAATTTTTCGGTTAACGCTGATCCAAATAAGAATAACTCCATAACATGATGGGTTTTACAAATTGTTGCAATTTTATCTAATTGGATATTTTCTGATTTCATGATTAAAACAAATATACAAAATTCAAAAACATTCTCAAAAAACTTGCCCGCCGAAATTGCCGCTCGACATCAGCAGAAGAACCATGGGTTTATCGGTTTGTTTGCGTAATTCTTGAACTCGTTGTTGCAATTCTGTGGCACTATTGAAAACTTCTCCGGTTTGGATTCGGGAATAGACGGTTTCTTTACTGGGGACGTCCATTTTCTTGATTTCAAATACATGGGGATCAAACAAAACCAAGGTTTCATCTGCTCCTTGAAAACAACCTGAATATTGCGACATAAACTCAGGCATTAAACTCGAATAGGTATGCAATTCAAACACAGCGATAAATCGATGATTCGGATATTGTTCCCGCACCGCTGAAACCGTTGCTTTTACTTTGGAAGGTGCATGAGCAAAATCTCGGAAAACGACTTCTTCGGGAGTATCTTTCAATTTTTCCAATCGCTTTGCCGTTCCGGGAAATTGTTCAAGAGCCGACCAAGCATCGTGGGCAGAAATTCCTAAACAACCGGCCATTTTAACCACGGCCGCCGCATTTTCAACGTTGTGCTTACCAAAAAACGGTAATTGATATTGTCCCAAAACCACCACACCCGATGTGCCGTTGGTATATTCGGGCGCCGAATACGATTCGAAGTTCACTGCTTTTGGATTTGCAGGATTAGTGTCACAAATCCGCTGCAACACTTCATCTTCGGAGTAGTAAAACACGTTGTTTTCAACGGTTTTTAAAAATTCTTCAAACTGATATACATAGTTCTCAAATGTGGGAAACACATTGATATGATCCCAAGCCACACCTGTAATCATGGCGTGATGCGGCTTGTAATGCCAAAATTTGGGAGTACGATCTACCGGCGATGTCAAATACTCATCCCCTTCAATAATCATAACAGGCGCGTCCGACAAACGAACCATTCGATCGTAACCATCAATCAACGATCCCACGAGATAATCAAAATCCCTACCACAAGACTTCAACACATGCATCAACATGGCCGTAGATGTTGTTTTACCGTGACTGCCGGCCACCACCAAACGCTGTTTGTTTTGACTGTGATGAAAAATAAATTCCGGGAAACTGTAAATTTTCAGTCCTAATTCTTGGGCCTTGAGCAGCTCCGGATTGTCGATCCGCGCGTGCATCCCCAAAATAACCGCATCCAACGATGCGTCGATCCGTTCTGGAAACCATCCTAATGACTCCGGAAGCAGCCCCGCTTGTGCCAAACGCGACTTAGCTGGATCAAAAATTTCATCGTCGCTGCCTTGCACATAATGCCCCAACGCATGAAGTTCCAACGCCAAATTGTGCATTACAGCACCACCAATTGCTATGAAGTGATAACGGGTCATGTCGCGAAACTACAACCTTTTAGAAATCCACTGAACATTATGACAAAGAAAATTGTATTTTTGCAGTAAATTCTCTTGGAATGAAAGTACTAGTTTGCATGAGTGTCGTTCCCGACACCACCACCAAAATCACCTTCACCGATAACAATACGGCGTTCAACAAACAAGGAGTTCAATACATTATCAATCCTTACGACGAATTGGCCATTACTCGTGGCTTGGAATTGGCAGAGGCCAACAACGGAACCGTTACCGTGGTTCACGTGGGCTTAGCTGATACCGAAGCGAGCATTCGTAAAGCCCTTTCAATGGGTGTAAACGAAGCCATTCGTATTGATGCTGATCCTGTTGATGCTCAGTTTGTTGCAGAACAAATTGCCGCAATTGCCGGTGGATACGATTTGATTTTAACTGGAAGAGAGTCTATCGATTACAACGGCGGTGCTGTTTGTGGTCTTTTAGGCGCTTTGTTGAATCTTCCCAGCGTAAACGTAGTTACCGAAATCAACTACAACGGTGGAACGTTTGAATTCGTTCGCGATATTGATGGGGGACGTGAAACGGTGACTTGCCCAGCACCCGTGGTAGCATCCGCTCAAAAGGATTTGTGCGAACCTCGTATTCCCAACATGCGTGGAATCATGGCAGCTCGTACCAAACCCTTGCAGGTTTTGGCCGCAACTGCTGCTAACGCTGCAACAGTTTACGCATCCTACGAAACCCCAGCTCCCAAGAGCGGCGTGAAATTAATTGATGCTGAGAACGCATCTGAGTTGATCAACATTCTTAAAAACGAAGTAAAAGTTATTTAATATGAGCGTAGTTATTTTTGCCGAAATCGATAACCAACAATACAAGAAATCATCTTTAGAAGCTATTTCCTATGGGAAAAAAGTGGCTTCAGATATGGGGATGAGCTGCATCGCGGTTACGTTCAATAACATTTCCGGAAGCGACCAATTGGGAACCTACGGAGCTGATAAAGTGGTAAGCATTGCTTCTACATCGGATTTCACTGCCGACAATTTAAGCGCTGCTTTCTCTAAAGCTTGTGCTGATTTAGGCGCTAAAATCGTGGTAATTTCCAATACCTATTCCGGTAAATCCTTGGCACCTCGTGTAGCGGTTTCATTGAACGCTTCCTTGGCAACCAACGTAATTTCATACCCCGATACCAGCAACGGTTTCACAGTTAAACGCGGCGTGTTTTCTGGAAAAGCATTTGCTTACACTCAATTAACCAAAGATGTAAAAGTGTTGGCCTTAACCCCCAACTCCTTTGAATTAAATAACTCTGGATCGGCTGTTGCTGTTGAAAATCACAGCGTAGCCCTGGATTCCAGCAAAATCAGCATCGTGAAAACCGAAAAAGCCAGCGGAAAAATTCCGTTGACCGAAGCGGAAATCGTGGTTTCTGGTGGACGTGGAATGAAAGGTCCTGAAAACTGGCACATGATCGAAGAATTAGCCAACCTCTTAGGCGCAGCTACTGCTTGTTCTAAGCCCGTTAGCGACATGGACTGGCGTCCACACTCTGAGCACGTAGGTCAAACCGGTATCACCATTAAGCCCAATTTGTACATTGCCGTGGGAATTTCTGGTGCCATTCAGCATTTGGCGGGTGTGAGCAGCAGTAAGACCATTGTTGCCATCAATAAAGATCCCGAAGCGCCTTTCTTCAAAGCGGCGGATTACGGAATCGTGGGTGATGCATTCGAAGTTTTACCCCAGTTGATTCAAGCACTTAAAAATTAATTTGAAAAATATCCAGTCCGCGCGTCACCACGTGCGGACTTTTTTTTGTAACTTAGGGATAACATTATGAGCAAACGGGTTGAAGTTTTCATCAAAACCATACTTCCAGCACACAGTCACGGTGCTTACACACTCGTTTTGCACAGTCCCATCACCAAAACCCAATTGCCGGTTCTCATCGGAGCCGTTGAAGCACAATCCATTGCGATGGAGTTGGAAAACATCCAGTCTTCCCGTCCCCTCACCCACGATTTGTTTCGCAATACATTGAAACATTTCACGGTAGATATTCGCGAAGTGGTGATTGAACGTTTGGAAGAAGGAATTTTTTATTCCACCATTTATTTTTCGAGGGATGGAGATTCGGTTGGAATCGATTCCCGCACTTCCGATGCCATTGCCATGGCCATGAAGTTCAAATGTCCCATTTTCGTTACTCAATCCATTTTGGATGATGCCGGATATTCGGATGAAGACGAAGAAATGGATTTTGAACTGCCCGGACGCATGCAGGACGATGAAATCATCCCCCAAGGAAAAACCGACGATACCAACCACTGGGATTTATACACCGTGGATGAATTGGAGGCATTGTTGGATGAAGCCATCAGCATTGAAGATTACGGCAGAGCGGCCAAAATTCGCGATGAGATCAAACGCCGGCAGTAAAGCCCAAACACTCATTGAAAAAACTATATTTATATAACGGAGATCCCGTAACATCTGTGGATCCGATATTTTCGGCATCGTCGCGCGCGCACCGCTATGGCGATGGATTTTTTGAAACTATGCGCTTTTTCGGGGGACGGTTACAACACAGTTACCACCACGAACAGCGCGTACAGAAATCGCTATTGTTGTTAAAAATGCAGGAGCCCGATGGCGGTTTTGAGCAATTGGAACAGCAAATTGAGTCGCTTTGCACACAAGAAGGCATCAAAAGTGCACGGGTTCGGGTATCGTTCATTCGGGAAGCCGATGGATTTTACACGCCCAAGAATCAGTACACCAGCACCTTGGTAGAAGTGCTGGAATTGGATTATGAGGGATATCCCTTGAATCGCACGGGACTGGTATTGGGCAATTACAAGGAATTGAGTAAAAATTCCAATTTTTTAAGCTTTCTGAAGACCAGCAGTTCGTTGATTTATGTGATGGCGGGGATTCACGCCAAGGAGCAGCAGTGGGATGATTGTGTGATTTATAACGAAATGGGACGGGTTTGCGAAACCGTATCGACCAATATTTTTGGTGTTTCGGGGGATTTTATACTTACTCCTCCTCTATCGGAGTACTGTGTTGACGGGGTGATGCGCAAAACGGTCATGGATTTAGCGCGTTCGTATGGATACGAGGTGGTGGAACGGGAGTTGACGGAGTTGGATTTGAGTGGTTGTCGGGAGATCTTTTTAACGAGTGCAGCGATGGGCATTCAGTGGGTTGGCGATTACATGGGCAAGAAATTGGTTTGTATAGCGAGCAAGGTATTGAGTGATCAGTTGAACGGAAAGTAGTTGGAAGATTGGGTGGTATTAGTACCGTTGGGTTTTTCTGGGTTGAGGAATTGGGTTGTGGTGGAATTGGGTAATGTCGGTATTTGTAGTGGCGGTATTTGTAGTGGCGTAATTGCGACAATTTTTTAGATTTTTTCGATATATTTTTTTGATGTCAATTTTTTTCTAGTTATATTTGCACCCTCGTTAGGAGAGATGGCAGAGCGGTCGAATGCGGCGGTCTTGAAAACCGTTGACTGTAACAGGTCCGGGGGTTCGAATCCCTCTCTCTCCGCTGAGTACAGTTCGCAACTGTTCGAAAA
>CAZQFZ010000066.1:0-14188 GCA_964592635.1 uncultured Rhizobium sp. | reverse complement strand
TCAATTGCCTTTATTTTTGCCAAACGACTCAAGAATGATTTGTTGCTCAGATTTACCAATATCTTAGCGGTTATATTTTTAACGTATTTATATACTTATTCGAATATTATTCAGTTAAATCATCATTTTTTTAATGTAGGAATTATATTTTTTAATGCGATTTTTTTAATTGCTGCAATTCGTTACAATGAATATGTTAGACAGTTAGATAAAGGATTGCGAAATTTTAGCTTGACACTGAATTGGAAATTGATCTTTATCGTATTGTCGTTGGTGGTTCTTATTGTAGTAGCATTTCACTTCATTTATTGGGTTGGATTGATTATTTTGGTCTTACAGGTTTTCAGTTTGTTGATATTCTTGCTATTGAATATTTTGGATTCCTTTTATTTCAAATGGTACAATCAGATTATGGTAATATTGCTAGGAATTACACAAATGTTTTTCATAGTTAGCTTGTATTTTGGGGATGAATCACTTTCATTCAACGCTTCCATAATTTTAAATCTGGAATTGATAGTTGCGTCATTGCTTACTGCCAAAGTGGTTATCAGTGAATTGAATGAAAATAAAGTTTTGAATCAACATAATTTACAAATGCAAGTGCAACTCGGTTTGATTCATCTCGATTCGGTTGAAAATGAACGTAAAAGAATATTTCAAGAATTAAATGATGACATACTGTTTCAACTTCATGCCTTAAATAAACACCTGATTCCCCCAAAAAACGAAAAAAGAACTGCGGATATACAAAACTTAGAACCCAAATTTTTCTCAGAATTGGAAAAACTTCTGAAACGACTTCGAAAGTACACGTATCAGTTGTTCCCTCCTCATATGAGCCATTTATCTTTGTATGACGTATTATCGAGGGAAATAGGTCTTATTTCAGATTTAAGTTCTAAAGAAAATGAAAAATGGCAATTGATTTGGGTGTCATCCGAAAAAACAGATAATCTAAATATCGAAACCAAAGTAATTTTGTATCGATTGTTTCAATTGTATATAAATCAACCTTTTGAGTCAGCGAGTAATCCTTATGTTGAGGTCTATTTTTCAAGGTCAAATCAAACAATTACATATCAATTTCAATCCAATGTACAGTTTTTAAATTTAAAAGGGTATGAGCTAGATCAACGGTTTTCATTGTATTTGCGAATTTTGAAGGCGCAATTCGAGCAAATTCCCTACAAAAATGTTTGGAAGTTTGAATTTGAACTTAAAGAAAATCAAAAGAGATAGTAGAAAGATGAGCAGTTATTTGACAAAAATATTTGGAAAACAGATTTTTTTTAGATGGATATTCTGTTGGTCGCTCATTTTGTATTCAGGCATTTCATATTCCAATTCTATTGTTGAAGATGAAACGAGTGCTTTCAAAACCTCGAAAAAAGAACGATTGAATGTTATTGATTCAATTGATTTGCCAGTACTTCTTACTCCTACAGTAGTTACCTATTTTGATAAAAATGTTGAATTAAACGAGTTTGTGCACTTCTGCTATACAACCGCTTTTAAGTCGATCAACCACGTGAATTCCAGATCTGAGTATCATTGGTTACACTATAAGATAAAACTCAAAAAAGCTCATGAAACTGGGGTGCTGAACATTCCCGATTTTCAGATAAACCGAATTGAAGTTTACATTCAAAGTCCAGAAAAGCAGTTGACCCGCATTATCCAATTTGGTGACGAATTGAGTGTGGATTCATTTAATATGAATACTCGTACTTGTCAGGGAAGTTATTTTTTTAAAGATTCAGGTGAATACCACATTTATGTGAAATATTACCGAGCAGGTGTGGATCCAACTTTGTATTTACAACTAAGTAGAATCGACAAATTTATTGGTTTTTGGAATGAACGTGAATGGCAATATGGTTTGGCCTTTGGTTTTTTGGCTACCTATCTATTGTATGTGATTTGGGTATTAATCAATCAACCTACCATCTATTTTGGTTATTTTCTCACTTGGGTATCTATGAATTTTGTGTATTATTTCATATCCGGTGGACATTTCAAGTTTTATTTTATTTCAGGTTCCGAAAATTGGTATTCGAGTATACGACAAGCTTCGGTAATTGCTGCTTTATTCGGCATAACGCAATTTGCATTGACTCATTACAAGCAAAGAGATAATTTAAAGTGGGTTACTCGCTTGAGCGTATTTTTGGTATCTCTTACCTTTCTGATCATTTTTTCAGCTTGGTTTACTGAAGTTCCTATTTATACAGGGTATGAGAAATACTTTATTGGAGCAATCCGATTGGTTATAGTTGGCTTTGTAGTACTTCAGTTTATTCTGCCATTCAACCATTATAAAAAACACAAAGAGTTTACTTTTTTAAGTGTCGTACTGATTGTAGCAGTCGTTAATTTGTTGGGATATATTTTTTTATCGAATGTGCCACACCGAGCTAATTTTGATAATTTTAATTTGTTTTCCGTTTTTATCCTGGTTTTTGAAGTAATTGTTGTTGCATGGGGAGCTTTGAAGTATTCTGTTGCTCAAGAAAAAAAGAAAAATGACCTGATTCTCGAACAGATAGAATTGCAAAAAGAAATAAATCAAAGGCAAAATGATGTTCAAGAAAAAGAACGAATGCGCATTGCAATGGAACTGCACGACGATGTATTGAATAGAATGAGTATATTATTGTTACTCGCTCGAGACAATTACATCGATAAAAATGAAGTGACCAAAAATCTGAACGAAATTGGGCGTGATGTCAAACATTACATTCTCGGGTTGTATCCTTATTGGACAAAAGAATCGGAATTAAACGATGTTATTTTAAATAACTTGAATGAAATAGCCGATCGTTTAAAAATAAAGCTCAGCATCACTTGGGATATCAAGAATGCGAGTTTTAGCAAGTTACAACGGCTACAGCTGTTTAGGTTGGCGCAAGAATTTATTCAAAATTCTGGAAAACACGGGCAGGCAAAGCATGTTTCTATCAAGATATTTGAAGACAATCAAGGGTTGTACCTAGAATTCGAAGATGATGGAATTGGTTTTGATAAACAAGAAGTTAAACAAGGACTTGGAACTCAGGGGGCCAAACAACGAGTGCAAATTCTAGGCGGGGAAATGGAAATTATTTCACAAAAAGGTATCGGTGTTCGCTGGGTGATTACAATCCCAAAATTCGCATCTTTGCAAACTTCAACACCAATGTTTTAATACCTACTGCGTCAAAACTAATTTTTGCTTTGCGGTTATCGCCTTGTCCTTCAATCTCAATTACAGTTCCGATACCGAAACGTTGATGTTGAACTTGTTGTCCAACCTGAATGCCTGAAATATCACCTGCAACGAAGTTGGGGTCTTCGGGAGGCAGTGCAGGTGTGGTTTTGGCTGTGGTGAATACTATTTTTTGAGTAGTAGGTTGATCTTTACGCACATATTGACTTCCGTTACCGGATTGATTTCGATGGTAGGAGCCATTTTGACCGTTGCCACCATGATTATTCCTGGAAGCGGGTGCATTTTGACCACCGTATGAACTTCCCCCGAAACCAGAGCCACGATTTCCAGCATATCCGCCGTTAGAACGTTGGTAACCTTCTTGATCAAACATACTGCGTTGTTGCATGGAAGCCATGCTCATGTCAACATATTGATTATCTATTTCCTGCAAAAAACGACTCGGTTCGCAATGCAATAAACTTCCATGTTTGAATCGACTGGTGGCAAAACTCAAATACAATTTGCGTTCGGCCCGAGTGATGGCCACATAAAATAAACGACGTTCCTCTTCTAGTTCCATGCGGTTCATCAATGCCATTTGCGATGGGAACAAGTTTTCCTCCATGCCCACAATATGAACGATGGGGAATTCGAGTCCTTTGGAAGCGTGAATGGTCATCAGGGAAACATGATCTCGATTGGGGTCGTTGTCTTTTTCATCGTCGGTATAAAGTGCCACTTTTTCCAAAAAATTGTGAAGTGTTTTTTCTACTTCGTCTTCGTCGTCTTCGGTAAATTCCTGAATGCTATTGAGTAATTCGCTGATATTTTCGTAACGAGAAATTCCTTCAACGGATTTATCTTCATACAGAGTTTTTAACAGTCCTGTTTGTTTTGCAACGTCTGTAGCAACGTCGTAGGCGTTTTTAAAATTGAGTTGACTTCTGAATGATTCAATTAACATTCCGAAATGCTCAACTTTAGGGGCACCGGTTCCGATATCGGGGAATTGACGGATATTTCTAATTACATCCCAAAGTGGAATTTGATTTTGATTGGCTGTGTAAATCAAACGAGTAAGGGTGGTATTACCAATTCCTCTCACGGGGTAATTGATTACCCTTTTGAGAGCTTCTTCATCGTTGGGATTTACAACCAATCTCAAATAGCTCAGTAAATCTTTGATTTCTTTACGCTGATAGAAACTAATACCACCGTAAATTTTATACTCGATATTCTGACGGCGAAGGGATTCCTCCAAGGCCCGACTTTGAGCATTCGTTCGATATAAAATGGCAAATGCTTTGTTGGGTAGGTGGAGCTTGTGCTTGTCTTCAAAAATCAATTCAGCTACCTTGCGACCTTCGTCGTTATCGGAAGGGTTGCGCACGATTTTGATTTTGTCGCCATCTTCATTGGCTGTCCAAATTTCTTTTTTTAGTTGTTTTTTATTGTTGGCAATTAAACTAGAAGCTGCGAGCACGATATTTTTGGTGCTTCGGTAATTTTGTTCTAGTTTAAAAATTGCGACATTGGGATAATCGCGTTCGTAATTGAGGATATTTTCAATGTTGGCACCTCGAAACGCATAGATACTTTGAGCATCGTCGCCCACCACACAAATATTTTGATTAACAGCGGCTAATCGCTTGGTGATCATATACTGAACGTGGTTGGTATCTTGGTACTCATCTACTAAAATATATTTAAATTTATGCTGCCATTTATTGAGCACATCGGGAAATTTTTCAAGTAGTCGATAGGTGTTCACCAGGATATCATCAAAATCCATAGCACCTGCTTTAAAACAACGCTCGGTGTACTGAGCAAAAATCTGCGAGAACAATGGACGCCCAGCTGCTTTATCCGCATTGACTAATTCTTCTGATTTGGCATACCCATTTGCAGTTAAAAGGTTGTTTTTGGATAAGCTGATTCTCGATAAAACCAAAGATGGTTTGTACACCTTGTCGTCTAAGTTCATTTCTTTGATAATGGACTTGATTAGATTTTTTGAATCTTCAGAATCATAAATAGTAAAGCTGGAAGTATAATTCAGTTTATCGGCTTCTTGACGTAATATTTTGGCGAATACGGAGTGAAAAGTACCCATCCAAATATTACGGGCTTCTGTTCCAACCAATGCTTCAATACGATTGCGCATCTCCCTAGCTGCTTTGTTGGTGAAAGTGAGGGCCAATATATTGAAAGAATCGGTGCCTTTGTGCATGATGTTGGCAATTCTAAAGGTCAACACCCGAGTTTTACCCGAACCTGCACCAGCAATAATCATTACAGGGCCTTCGGTATGCAATACTGCTTGCTCCTGACTGGGATTCAGGTTGGTAAGAAACGGAGGTTTTTCGCTAGAGTTGTGCTGATCGGGCCAATTCATCATCCCACAAAAATAAGATTAATTCAATGGATTTGCGGGGAATTCGTTGCACATGGATTGATAGTTTATGCACAATTTTTTGCGTTATTTACGCATTGGATTCGGTGACTGGGACTTGAGGTAAGCTGAAATGAAATACCGAGCCAGCTCCTTCTGTACTCATTACTCGAATGCTTGATCCGTGCGCCTCAATTATATGTTTACATATGCTCAATCCCAAACCGCTTCCTCCAGTTTCTCGACTTCTGTGCGAATCAACTCGATAGAATCGTTCGAATATTCTGCCCAAACTGTTTGTTGGAATCCCAATTCCATCATCGGCAACCTCTACAATGATTTTTTCGCCAGTTGCATATAGAGTATAGTTGGTATTGCCTTGATCCTTTCCGTATTTAATTGAATTGTAGCCCAAATTGACCAGCACTTGTCTGATTCGCGATTGGTCGCCGAGTACCATGGGATTTTCCGTTTTGCAGGTTGCAAAAAGGGTGATTTCTTTTTGTTTGGCTTGAATTTCTAATTCATCTATTACCTGAAGTACCAAATCAAAAATATTGAATTCGGTTTTTTCAATGCTCAAAAATCCACTTTCGTATTTGGTGATGGCATCTAAATCGCTTACAATTTGCCCCAATCGCTCTGCATTTTTATTGGCTTTTTTTAGGAAATTTTGAATCAGTTCCGGATCCATTTCTGGATCATCGAGCACCGTTTCAATGTACCCATGAATAGAAAATAGGGGAGTTTTTAATTCATGTGCCACATTTCCAATATAATCTCTGCGGTAATTTTCCAATATCTCCAGGCGTTGCAGTTCTTGTTTACGTGCTTCAAATAAGGTTTTGAACATTTCTTCTATGTCTTTGGCTTGTAAACTTTTAATGTTTTGCGGGGGATGGCCTTGTGGATCTTCCTCTAGTGGGTTAATACTTGAATGGGCATTTTGAGAAGATAACAGTTCTTTGGAATTGTAATGTTGAGTGCTGTTTTTCGGACTACCGTATGATTCTCCTTCTGTAGTAATTAGTTTCTGAAGGTTTTTTAAAACGCGTTGTTTCCTCCTTTGCCAAAACCAAGCCGATATAACCATCCCAAAAGCAACCGAAAGAACAATGCCCAAAAGAATCTGCCATAATTTGAATTCTACTATTTGCATCTTGTACAAAGATGATGATTCTATTTAAATTTCAAAGGGATAATGGTTTAAAAATTCCCATGTTTCAGCGAATATTGACGTATCTTTGTCGCATTTATGAGCGATAATAATCTTTTTGACAAAATAGTTTCTCACGCCAAAGAATACGGCTTTGTGTTTCCAAGTAGCGAAATTTATGGTGGTTTGGCTGCGGTATATGATTACGGGCAAAACGGTGCCGAATTGAGAAACAACCTTCGTCAGTTTTGGTATCTTTCCATGACACGACTGAACCAAAATATTGTTGGATTGGATAGCGCCATTTTTATGCACCCCAAAGTGTGGAAGGCCAGTGGGCACGTGGATGGTTTTAACGATCCGATGATCGATAACAAAGACAGCAAAAAGCGTTATCGCGCAGATGTTTTGATTGAAGAACATCAAGAAAAAATTCGTCAAAAAATCCAAAAAGAGGTTGAAAAGGCAGCGAAAAGATTCGGAGAAACATTCGATGCAGAAATGTATAAATCCACCAATCCACGGGTAATGGAATACCAACAAAAAATCGATGAAATGGATTCGATTTTAAAAGAAGGTTTGGAGTCAGGTAATTTGAATTTAATCAAAGAATTAATCGAAAGAGAAGGTATAGTTTGTCCTATTTCTGGTTCTAAAAATTGGACAGATGTTCGTCAGTTCAATTTAATGTATAGTACTCAAATGAACGCCTTGGAAGGCGGGGAGGATGCTTTGTATCTGCGCCCAGAAACCGCTCAAGGGATCTTTGTGAATTATTTAAATGTTCAGAAAACAGGCCGAATGAAACTTCCTTTTGGTATTGCTCAAACGGGTAAGGCGTTTAGAAATGAAATTGTAGCACGACAATTCATTATGCGAATGAAGGAGTTTGAACAAATGGAAATGCAGTTTTTCTGTAAACCCGGAACTGAATTGGAGTGGTACAATTACTGGAAAGAAGCTCGAATGAAATGGCATTTGGCATTGGGTACTTCTCAAAATAAATACCGTTTTCACGACCATGTTAAATTGGCCCATTATGCCAATGCAGCAGTAGATATAGAATTTGATTTTCCATTCGGATTTAAAGAGGTAGAAGGAATACACTCCCGAACGGATTTTGATTTGGGTCGTCATGAAGAGTTTTCAGGTAAAAAATTGCGCTACTTCGATCCTGAAACCAACGAAAGTTTTATTCCTTACGTTGTAGAAACCAGTATAGGATTGGATCGCTTGTTTTTGTTAACCTTGGCGCAAGCGTTTACGGAAGAACAAGTAGAAGGTGATACTCGAACTGTACTTAAACTTCATCCAGCTATTGCGCCTGTTAAATGTGCCATTCTTCCTTTGGTGAAAAAAGATGGACTTCCTGAGTTAGCTGAAAAAATATACAATGATTTGCGATTTGATTTCAATGTATTTATTGAAGACAAAGACAGTATCGGAAAACGCTATCGCCGAATGGATGCCATTGGAACTCCTTTTTGTATTACCGTAGATCACGATAGTATAGCCGGAAACGACGTTACCATTCGCTACCGCGATTCCATGCAACAGGAACGTGTTAGCATAGATCGATTGAGTGAAATTCTTCACAAAGAAACCGATATGAGTACCTTGCTAAAACAATTGCAATAGATTTCAGATTCATAGTTTTGTGAACCCAATTATACGAACCCTTAAAATTAAAAAATATCTATTCGAAAATTAACAGATAATAATTCCGAGTGGTAATCGTAACCAAGAAAAATAAAGAATCTCAAACAAGAAAATAATAAAATTAAAAATAATCCTGATTAAAACTGAATTCCCGTATAAATATCCCCCGAAAAAAAATGAAAAACAGTATTGAACAACAGAATTTTAATGGTGAAAAAGCGTTGGTCCGCGTTGATTTTAACGTGCCTTTGAACGACCAATTTGAAATCACCGATGATTCTCGAATGAGAGCAGCCGTGCCAACTATCGAAAAAATCATTCAAGATGGTGGTAGTGTGATAATAATGAGTCATTTAGGTCGCCCAAAAGAAGGTCCAACCGAGAAGTACTCTTTGAAACATATTGTGTCGCATTTATCTACATTACTAAATACGGATGTAAAGTTTGCAACAGATTGCATGGGTGAGGACGCTGTGAACTTGGCTGCTGGATTGCAAGCAGGTGAAGTATTGTTATTGGAGAATTTGCGTTTCTATAAGGAGGAAGAAAAAGGAGATGTAGAATTTGCTGCTAAATTAGCTCGATTGGGAACGTTTTATGTGAACGATGCATTTGGAACAGCGCATCGTGCTCATGCTTCAACGGCAGTAATTGCTCAGTTTTTTGCTGGTAAAAAGTCGTTTGGATTTGTTATGGGTAAAGAAGTGGCCAATGCCGAAAAGGTGGTTAAAAGCCCAGAACGTCCGTTTACCGCTATTGTAGGCGGAGCGAAAGTTTCTGATAAAATTTTAATCGTTGAGAATTTATTGAATGTAGCAAATAATATCATAATTGGTGGTGGAATGGCATATACTTTCTTTAAGGCCCAAGGTGGTGAGATTGGAAATTCCTTGTGTGAAATGGATCGCTTGGATACCTGTATCGATATTTTGAAAAAAGCGAAAGAAAAAGGGGTAAATATTTATTTGCCAATGGATTCTGTGGTTGCAGATAAGTTTGCTGCAGATGCGGAGGCAAAAAATGCACCGAGCAATCAAATTGAAGCCGGTTGGATGGGTCTTGATATTGGAACTCAAGCAAGTGAAGAATTCGCTCAAGTTATTTTGGATTCAAAAACCATTTTATGGAACGGTCCAATGGGTGTATTTGAAATGGAAAAATTTGAAAACGGAACCAAATCGGTTGCAGTTGCTGTTGCAAAAGCAACTACGGGTGGAGCATTTAGCTTGATCGGCGGTGGAGATAGTGCAGCTGCGGTTTACAAATTCGGATTTGAGAATCAGGTCAGTTATGTGAGTACCGGTGGTGGTGCATTACTAGAATTCTTCGAAGGCAAAGTATTGCCAGGTATTGCGGCAATCGAAAACGATTAACTGAGTGCGAAAATCAATTCGCATCCAGCAAACCCAAAAGGGTTTTCTTTTCATTAGCTGAAATGCAAGCACATTTTTGATAATACGCCTTCATGATTTCCTTTAATGGGTGATTCGGAGGCGTATTTTTTATTAAATACTCTTTATCCACTTTCAAATGCTTTTTATATCCTAGCATATCGGGGGTATTGCACTGAAAGCTAAATCGCAGAAAACGGATTTCAACATTATTCGGATCCAATTGCACACTTTTATTTAGATAATCATTCGCCTTAGAAGCGTAATCCAATTTATCGGGAATCCAGCTACTTTCACGTGCCATTAATGCCCAAGCAGTGGCGTTGTAAGCCACCGCTAAACCGGATTTAGGAAATGGATCTGTTTGCTTTTTAAGTTGGGGGATGCTTTTATCGTTGGTTAACGCTTTTTTGTAAGATTCTCGTATGGTTTCGTAGTTGGGTTCGGTTGTAATCGCATGAATATGAGACGAGTTTAACATCCCCCAAAAAGCAATAAAAAATACGGAAACTACCAATGCAATTAACTTCACAATAGCTTATAACAAATCAAAGCCATTTTCGTTTGCGGAAAAAGTACAGCGTTCCCAACGAAGAAATGACCATGAGTGCCATGGAAAAAGTAAATCCATACTCCCATTTGAAGGCCGAAATGTGTTCAAAATTCATTCCGTAAACACTGGCAATAAGAGTGGGAGGCATGAATATAACACTGGCAACCGTGAAGATTTTGATGATTTTATTTTGTTCAATATTCACCAAACCCATGAAGGTGTTCTGCAAATACTCCAGTCGCTGGAATGTAAAATTGGCATGGTCAATGAGTGAATTAATGTCTTTAATTACAATCCGAAGTCGTTCATAATCATCCCCTTCGAATTCACGACTTTTTATAATTGCTGATAACACCCGTTGCTTATCCACAGCATTCTGACGAATTTCCATGGTTTGTTCTTGAACACGAGAAATCCTTAAGATGAGTTCCTCATCGGGATTACCACCAAAAGATACTTCTTTGGAGAGTTCAGAAACTTGTCGTGACAAATTTTCCAATAAATCAGCATCGTTATCAACGCCTACCTCGAGTAAGGTGGCCATAATTTGCTTGCCAGAGTGAAAAAAGCGACCAGAGCCTTTTATTTTCTTAACGCAATCAGAAAATGCGGTGAGGTCATTGTCGCGATACGTAAACAAAATTTCATCCTGCAAAATGAATGAAACGGCGTTAGAAATAAACGTGTTGCCTGCTGGGCCGAACTGTAAGAAGTTGCTATTGGCAATAATTTCATCATCGGTTTCAAAGTAACGCGATGAACTTTCAATTTCTATTTGTTGTTGACGAGATTGAAATTTGAATTCAAAATTGGCTTCTACATCTGCAATTTCGGAAGGAGTTGGATTTTGAAGGTCAATCCACACCAAGTCCTCCATTGACTCTAACTGAGACAATGTTTGCACTTTGTGCACGCGGTTTTGACGTTTGAAATAAACGCGCATCATGTTTTTTGCAACTTCGAGGTTCTGAGTCCATGCTAACGGAGGTGCAAAGGTACAGAAAATAAATGAGCTTTGATGATTTTTACGAGAAGAGTGTGTTCTATTCGATGCTTAGAAAATACCAGCCAAAACCAAATTAATTCCCCACCAAGCTAAATCAATAACACCCAACCAGAAGCCAATTTTTGCAAGGATGTTGAAGCGTTTAAATCTTCCCCAGATACCAAAAATGATGGCTGTAATTCCGAAAATTAAGCGAAAGATTTGAAGTCCAGAAACCAATCCCAATAACCCTGCCAATATGGAAATAATACCTTCTACTGGAAGGAAATCGGATGCGCTTAGTCCCTTGCGCTTTTTGAAATCGGAAGTCTTGTGGAACTTAGAAACAACATACTCTTTAATTTGCTTTTGCTCTTTTTTATTGGGAAGTATTGAAACAATGGAAACGGGTTTCAATAACTTTTCAGAAACGGAAGAAAAATATTCGGTGTTTGAGGCGATATTTTCTGGAGCAGAATGGGTTTCAACAGCAGTTAATTCATGGATTTGAATTTGATTGGATAAGTCAGTTTTGTTGGGTTCAATCTGTGCATTCTGCTTTTTTAAATTGCGTTGGATAGTTGAAGAGGCGGTTGTTGTACCACACTTGAATTCAGGTTGCTCGCCGCGTTCGCGGTGTTGCATTGTTCCACAAGAAGTAAATCCGAAGATACCTGCGCAAAGAATTCCCCAGATAAATTTATTGCCTTTCATAACGTGAAGTTAAAATCAATTCTCCTTTTTACCTAACTCATTCTTTCAACATTTCCATGTAAATATCGTATGCTCCTTGGCTAATAAATTTACTATCATTGGCTTCCGTAGATTTGAATTGAAAAAAAATACGTTCATTATCTTCTTTTAGTAATTCAATGTCCAGCAGTGAAAACTCATTTTCTGCCAATTGTTTAATCAATTGAGGTTGATCTGGGGACCCCACCAAGCTGGATTTAGGCAAACTGAATACCGATTCCGATGTCCCCGAAATTTTGGCTTGTATGTGCATTCCTTTTTTCAAATTGGTTCTATTTGATTGAAGTTGAGCTAAAACTTTGAACGAGCCATCCGAATGAATTGTAGGATCAATTTGGGTGATTTTAGCAGTCAATGTATTTTCTGGATGATCCATTTCAGTGGCAATTAAATCATCACCTAATCGAATAGCATTTTTATCTCGTTCAAAAGCGGTTAGTTCCTAATCCCACGGGTGCTAAATACGGTATGTCGGCACCTGGAGGCAATTGAGCATTAACGCTTGATAGTCGCTCACTAACTTGTTGTCGCGCCCAATATACATCGGTTTCATCGGAGAAAACCAAAGTAACCAAACTCAGTCCGAAACGCGAAAAACTTCGCATTTCTTGTAAACCGGGAATGTTACTCAAGTTTTGTTCTACAGGGAAAGTTACCAATTTTTCAACATCTCCTGCTCCCAATGAGGATGAGGTAGTAATCACTTGAACTTGGTTATTGGTAATATCGGGAACTGCGTCAATGGGCAATTCTAAGGTACTTTTAATTCCGATACCGATTAAAATCATCGTTCCAAACAGTACGATGATTTTATTCTTTAGGGAATAGGATATGATTTTTTGAAGCATTTTTTTAATTTTGGTTTAATCAATAGATCCAAATGTGAATCGTGAAATAATTTTACTAAATTTTGAATGATTGCAATTGAAGGAGTTGCTAAAACGGAATTAGCTCAGTTTAGAGGGATGTCGTGAATTTTCAGTTTAACTAGCAATTTAATAATGGATTGCTTCAATTTTTGTTGGGCTGATAAATTCAGAATTGGACACCGTTGAAGTTCTAATTATCTGAAATGAAATTCTGGTTGAACCATTTTTCCTCCATTGGAATACGAGGAAAAAACTGAACGAAACGGTTCAGGCAATGCTGGATATGGGCATTGAAATAATTACGCTTGTTTTGGGGGATGCCAAACTCCGTGTGCCAAACCCAATGGAAAATCATGCTTTACAATGGGTTTTGAAGGAGTGAGATGGGGTTCAACTTGTTTGGGAATCATAACAGGTTCCAGTTCCCCACAAAAAATCGAGTGTGCGTTTAGGTTCACTAATTTAAAGGGAAGTGGTTGGTGTTCTGGGTGCATATTGGCTTCATTGCCGAAATAGTGCAATTCCAAAAAGTCTGAAAATGATATGGTTTTCGATTGATTTTCATTCAATCGTTTATGTTCTTGATAGTGCTGAACTAGAACCGGTAATCCAGTTAGATGATACAAAGGTGTTTGAGTGAATGAATACAAAACCAAAAACATTCCGAAGAAACTTCGGGAAATACGGTTTTTGACGTTGTTCATTTTCGCACTCACAATTTGGATTTTTATATTTTGTTAAAAATACTCTTTACTTTCAATTCGAGCACACCAAAAAGAGCTTCACGGAAAATTTTTGTGCTCATTTTCGATGTTCCTGCAGTTCTATCCGTAAAAATAATGGGATGTTCCGCAATGTTGAATCCTTTTCGAACAGCCCGGAATTTCATTTCGATTTGAAACGCATAACCGCGGAATTTAATTTGGTCAATGCCCATCTCTGCCAACACTTTTCGCTTGTAACAAACAAAACCTGCTGTGGTATCGGCTATTTTTAATCCCGTAATGAATTGAACATATTTACTAGCGTAATAGCTCATCAGTACTCTGCCCATAGGCCAGTTTACAACGTTCACTACTCCTCCCACATATCGGGAACCCACGCAAACATCAATATTGGAATTGGTTTCGCAAGTTTCAATAAGTTTGGGAAGCTGATCTACAGGGTGAGAAAAATCGCAATCCATCTCACAGATATAATCGTAGTTTCGCTCTAATGCCCAGTGAAATCCTGCAAT
>CAZQFZ010000065.1:6499-14283 GCA_964592635.1 uncultured Rhizobium sp. | reverse complement strand
AACACTGCGCTGAATCCGCTATGCTGAATCCTGCAATTGGATTCGGTGCAATATATATTTTTAGGGTATCTGACTTAACACAACCTTTACTGTTCTTTATTGTGAGAGAAACAAAAAAAGTACCTGTATCAACGTACGATTTAAATAAAGTATCGACATTAGAGGTTTCTTTCACCAAAGAACTACCCCAAATATTCCAAGTTTGCGACGTAATTAAATATCCCGCAGTATCTTGACTGCGATTAACAAACTCAAATTCATTTCCATCCAAACACTGTTCTTTTGTTAAAGTGAAAATCGAATCGTTCAAGCCCCTGCAATTGTAAGTAGAAACCGGTATAATACCAGCAGAATAATCACTAAACGTAGTTCCACTCAATAAATTATCAGTTCTGAAATCACCTTGGAAAACTCGGAAATAATATTTTTTTCCATTTTCCAATTGTCCTTCAACAAATTTGTATGTGTAAACACCCGAAACAGTTGAAATTGAATCGTATTGAATGGGATTTTTTAAGCTGTCGCTAATCTCCAAGAATAACCGAGACTTGTATTCGGGCTGCCAAATTTGTGCATACACAAAAAAGCTATCTGCATTATTCAAAATGGAATCCACACTCGGCACGGTCAATGAAAACTCACTTTCTATTGCTCCCATATCGGGTTGACTGCCAATAGGTTTGGGTCTTGAAATACCTATAAAATCTGTATCAACCCCACTCATGATTGTGGCTCTAGCAATTACTGGCGACCATTTACTCGGTGTAAATGTACCTGCTATAAACTTTGGATCGGATTCTATAGTTCCAGTACCAGTCCATCCCCCGAAAACATCAGAATAACTCACTTTAATTTTATTTGAGCTTGCTGTTTTTGAAGAACTCCCAATCGACAGATGAGAGGTATTCGAGGAAGCAAAAAGTATGCTATTCTCAACATTCAATTCTCCACCTGAAACCACGATACAGGTGTCTGAATTGGATAATGCATTCCCATAAATTGTTGAAAAATGTACATTTAATTGAGTTTGCAACAGTTTGATTAATGATGGACCGGATTCCTGTGTAAAAATACAATTCTGCACAAAAGTTACTCCTGAATTTGAACCTTCCAAATACAAAGAGGATCCAGCAGAATCTGCAACATTATTGGAAAATATCAAGTTACGAAGGAGAAGTGTATCTGAGGCAGAAAGTTTAGCATAAATTCCTGCACCCATTTCCGATTTCCCGTTATGCAAATTCAGACCGAAAATACCCACCCATTCTGATCCGGAAGTAATTATTTCAGCGATTCTTTGGGAAGAACTTCCAGACAATTGGGTCTTAAAGATATCCGAAGTGTCGCCGGTTAACAACCATTTTGACGAAATAACAATGCTCTTATCCACTGTAAAATAATCAGTGTAAATCCCTGGATTCAACAGAATGGTATCGCCATTTGATGAGTTACTCAAGGCAAATTGCACGGTTTTAAACGGCTCATCCGCAAAACCAAGCAGTTCATTATCCGAACCAGAACTGGATATCCACCAAATACGATGGGGAGTGAGAGTAAATGAATCCGTAAAATCACCCCATAATCCAACACTATCAATGGCTCTAATTTTGTATGAATAACTCGAACCAGCTAATGCTTGAGTATCGGTATAACTGGATTCAAATGTGGAATCATACAATGTAAACAGTCCATTATTTACTTTGCGGTACACCTGAAAATAATAAGTAGAATCAGAAATTTGATTCCACGAAAAATGGGTTCGATGTGGTCCCGCTTTTTGAGTTTGTATGGTAGGTTTTCCGGGATTTCCCTGAAGCAGAGAAACAAACACGGTACTGAAAAAAAGTAAAAAATACCTCAGTCCCACAATAACACGATTGAAGGTAGAAAGAGGAATATAATTTTTATAGTGAGGAGTAATTGTTTTTCTCAAGTAGTTTGAACTTTAGTTGGGCAAACAATATTAAGAATTTTTTTGATTATTTTTATTATTCAATTCTTTTTAAACAAGTTAAATAATAATTTGTTGGAGTATTTTTCGTTAAAAACGAACAACATTCAAAATGAAAAAGTATGTTTGTACAAAAAATTAGCGTTCAAATCAATGTTTCAGAAGTACTACTTTTCACCAAAAACAAATAAATCTGTAGGTATATTCCTTTGGACTATTTTTATCCCATTCGGCTTGTTTGGACAATTTCCGACTTTTAGACAGCAGTTTGCGCAGCGCTCGTTACTCAATCCAGCATTGATTGGCACCTCGCAAATCAATCAGCAGGATGCAATGCGAGTAGGAACAGGAACAAAAGCACAATGGTTAGGCCTCTCTTCTCGATTGGCTACTCAGAATTTGGCTTTTGACATGCCCGTAAACAATACCAATATGGCCTGGGGTGCTAATTTATACGCCACCGATTTGTATTCTGGATCAGAAAACCAATCCAAATATAGCCACTTCTCAGCAAGCGCCCATTACGCTTATTTTATCCCCATAAAAAAATCTCAACTACGTGGCGGCATTTCACTGCAATATTCAAGCTTTTCATTTGGAAAAGATCGCTTCTTGTGGGAAGACCAAATCAATGCAAGCAATACCGGTTTTGTACTTCCAACTCAAGAACCTCTAAATAAACTGACTCGCAATGTGTTACATGTTTCTGCAGGATTGGCATTTGTATCTCCTCGTGGTTTTTTGGGATTTTCCGCTTTCAATATCAACCAACCCAATATCGGATTTTACGACGAATCAACGCAGAGAATTCCGTTACGATTTTCAGGAATAGCAGGCTATCGCTTGACTTCCCAAAACGCAAGTACCACCATTACCCCAACAATTAATTATTACTATCAAGATGGACTTCATTCTACTTCCTTGATGTTCAATGCATTGTTCGACAATTTTAGAATGGGTGCTGGGACACAATATGCACAAAACAATTTGCAGAATGCATGGTCTGTAAACTACTATTTTGGAGTAAGATACGATCGCTATTATATCGGTTATTCCAACGACTGGAACATTTCAATGCAAGGCCAAGGAATTCCTCTTACACACGAAATGAGTATTCTAATTTTTCCGAAGTGGTTTGGTAGAAGCAAAAGTCCCAATCCATTTCCAGAATATTAACTTTTTCAACACCATGCGCTGTAGTACAACTCTATAGTTTGTCGCAACACAGAAATTTTAACTTAACCAACTCAGTAAACTTCGATTCATTGGTTTTATTCTATTTGTGCTCTTTAATTTCAAAAATCCAAGGGCTCCAACACCACAAATTCTTAATTACAAATTAATTAATAAACCCACTGCTAACACCTCTTTGAATTGCAATCGAGGTCCGGTACGAGTAGCTAACGGATCCAATGCAATCTGTATATCATCGTCGTAAATGAAGTGCAGTATCATAGTGGTACTTATAAATTCATTCACTTTCATGGTAAAGGTATTTTCAAAATCCACGTCAATATTACCCGCCTTGTACAAGTAATTACTGAACAACTCCAACTTAGATTGTAAACCAATATTCTTAACAATTCTGGGTTCGTTATATACTATTCTCATGTATCCCCCCGTTTCTGAACGATGTTTTTTACCTGGAGAAATCATTTTTCCTGTCGAAAAGTCGTACTTGGCAGCTTCCACACCATAAGAACCTTGATCTGCTAAGTTTTGATCCAATACAAATGTATTTTTCGAGGTAACTGGACCAATAAATACGGATATTTTGGAAGAAGGATTGTAGTCAAATCCTAAAGAAGCTACTACATACCCAGGGGCAAAAAACTTTGAAATCGGAATCGTATCAAATTCTGAAATATAACCCGGTTGAAACTGAGTTGAAGGAGTTAAAAGCGCCGTATAATACCAAGATTTACTGGCCTTTTTTCCTATTTTCGTTGTTATTTCAAATCGGTCATCGTTTTTAAACCACCTACCCGAATTCCCTTGCAACATCAAACCATAACCGGCATCCAGAGTTGATTCCCATGTTAATGTTTCGGAAACATAACTCAAACTCATATTCAGCATTGTGGAAAGAGAAATGGAGTTTTGACCTCCACCCTGCCAATTGCTAAATTGACTTTGACTGGTATTTATCGTTGAACTCCCTTGAAATGTCCATGTTCCTTTGGCTTTAAGCGGTGCTGCTGCAACAGGTAAAACAGCTGTATCCTCTGCGGGCAATAAACCAGTGTTCGAAGGTTCTAAACTATTTGAATTCAAAATCTTAGCACCTGAATCTGTGAAGGTATGTAAACTATCTTGCGATTCTGTTTGAGCATAAGCCCTTTCCACAGCGAAAAACGAGCATATCACCAATAAACACAAGCGTGTCTGAAAGGAAATAATATAAATAATGTAGTTGGACATCGTTAACAAACCTCACAATGTTAAAACCAAAGTTCTGTTTATCCAAAAATGTGATGAAAAATTAATCTATGTAGTTTTGCAAAATTTGCAAATTGCCATCCCCAAAAAACCACTCCAACTCATTTTAATTCAACCGAATTCAAATTAATGTCCTGGACCCCAAGAACCTGCCGGAGGTCTTCCACCCGGGTACATCATCTGCATACGTTTCAAATCCGGATTATCCATAGGATCCTTTCCACCATTGAGTTTACGAATATTGTACGTCACATTCAACATGATGTAACGGGTCAACACCTGAGTTCTTACGTCTTCGTAATAGGTATTGGTAATATTTCGTGAAAATGCCTTATTCTGATTCAACAAATCGTATGCGGTAAAGCGCATATCCCACTGATTTTTCTTACCGAATTTCCTTCCCAAAGAAGCATTCCACAAGTAAATGGTTTGGTTGTAGAAATTACCACCCAATCCATCCCAAATTTGCTGGGTAATATCACTTCCAATCACCCATTTTCTCTTAGGCATGAAATTGACTCTCAATTGAGTGCTTTGTGTGAAATATGAACTGTTTAAATTCTTTTGGAATGTATTGGTTACTTGCGTAATAGCAGAATTACTATAAATACTAAAATCAACTTTTGAGCTGATATTTGAACTCAAAGAAATTCCCAAATTCGCACTAGGACTTTTACTATAGTTGCGAATCGGCTCCGAATTTCCCAATTGAATCATGGAAGGATTTTCACTAAACCTTAAACCACCATTTACATTTGAATTGATTTTTCCTTTAAATAAGGGCTTACCATAGTTGAAAAACGCTCTCAAACTGTAAGCTCCGTTCATATTAATGGGCTTAGATAATTGTCCGCCCGGCGCCAAATATATAACTGAATCTCCCGCATTAATTCCAACACGTTCTCCATTGGGAATGATGGTTAAAGTTGAAATTTGATTGTTAGTCAAAGTTCCGTCGAACATCAAAAAGTAATTGGTTCCTTTCTTCGAATCCATATCAAAGTATCTGAAAAATAAACGGTGTTGATAATCCTGAACCAACTTAGAGTTTCCCGATGTCAACTGCAATGGATTACTATTATCTACCACATCTTGTAGTTGATCCACACTCGGAGCATTATTGGATGTTCGATAATTCAATCGATAATTTCTTCTCATTCCTCCGTTGGAGCGCAAACTGAATGTGGGTAACAAAGAACGAAATGTTCTATTTATTTCTCCTTCTCGGGGGAAGGTTTGATCGCCGGTAAGTTGAGCAATTTGTGCATCCAATCCCGCAGTGATTCGAATTTTATAATTCTTAAACTGATAACGAACTCCGGTTGCTTGACTTACATAACCATTCGTAAATTTATTAGAAAGTAACGTATCCAACAAATACTCATACATGCCAATCGGCGCCAGTTGCATGTAACGATAATTCAAACGATCTGAACTATTTTCATTTACACGCGAATTGTACTCCAAGCTAAATCCATGATTACTGTCTAATTGTTCTGTGAATTCCAATTCAGTGCGAAATGAACCGTTCAATTTCCCTGTGACTGTTCTTTGAAGCAATTCTGTAGTATTCAATGTAGCAGAATTGTACAAACTGTTGCTCAATCTATTCAATCCTGAATAATCATTTAAACTCGGAACCAATTCCAACGACAAGCTTCTTCCTTTCTTCTTAAAAGAATGCATCCAATTCAATTGAATACTTGAATTATAACCATCGTTATTGCTTACATAATCATTAATTTGAAGTGTGGAATCAAACACCGAATTGTTACTTATCAACGACAATCCAACCAACGGATTTTTCAAACCGCTGTGCTGAAAAGTTAGTCTAGGTTGTACAATAACCATGTTACTACTATCCGGCTTCCAACTTAACCGCATGTTGAACCGATGATTACGATTGTGTGTCAAATTATTGGCATCCAGATTATACGTCAAATTCGAAGCATTCTCACCCGTAATAAAATACCGAGTGGTTGTGTTCAAATTAGAATTATCAGTGTTATTTAGAAAATAACTGGCAGTAACATCGACTTTTTTGCCCCACTTATCGGAATAATTCAATCCCAGCATCGAAGTGGTAGTAATTCCATTTTGTCCGCCCACAAAAAAATCTGCAGCCCCAGATGGAGGACCACCACCTCTATTTCCACCGGCACGCATACCGCCCCCACCTCCCATCACGCTCATGATGTCTTCAACGGCAAAATTCTGTTCATTGATGTTGTTCGTTTGAAATAATAACGTAAGTCTTCGATCTCCCTTAAAGGTATTATAAGTAACCCCAGAATGGTACTTAATATCGTCGCCGCTCCCTTCAATACTCTTTCCGCCGCCTACAAATACTTTTCCGAAACTGCCTTTTTTGAAACCCATTTTCGTAATGATATTCAGAGTTTTTGTGGTATTCCCATCATCGAAACCCGTAAACTGACTTTGTTCGGATTGAGCATCAAAAATTTGCACTTTGGCAATAGCATCTGCAGGTACATTTTTTAGTGCGGCTTTCGGATCGTCGCCAAAATAAGGCTTTCCATCCACCAACACGCGACGAACTTTTTCCCCTTGGGCTTCCACCTCCCCGTTGTTTGTTGTAACACCAGGCATTTTACGCACTAAATCTTCGGCAGATGCATCGGGGTTGGTTTTAAAATTAGCTGCGTTAATTTCAGTGGTATCGCCTTTTTGTTCCACCGCTTTTGTGGTAATCTCCACCGCATCGATCTTTTCTGTGGCTTTAAGAATGGTCAATGTAGGAAATGTTAAATTCAAACCTCCTTCCGTTCGCTCCCGAGTGGGATTATCAAATTGCCACAACGTTTCAAATCCTTCCTTAGAAACACGCAATAAGAAACCTGCTGTTCTCATGGAAATTCCTGTAGATGGATTTCGCATTTTCATAAGAAGTTCTCTAGCCAATACACCGGAATAATTCCCCGTGCCGTCCGTTTTAAACGTCCCTAAATTCAATCCGAATTGTGCAATATTTCGTACCAATTCCGCTTCTGTTTTGGGATTACCATACAATGAATCTTGCTTATAAGCAAACAATTCCACTTGTGCTTGGGCTAATGGAAGTGCATTTCCATCCAAAATCTTACCATTCACTGTAACGGAAAATCCACCGCCATTCCCATTTCCATTTCCAAATCCTTGTGCATTTAGCTGTGTAGTTATACATCCCAACACCAACCAGACTCCAAATACTATTTTTCTCATTTAATTTTATCTCAACTTTTTAAGTTTACCTTACTTTTTTTAATACATTTTCCAAATGCGTTTCCACTACCAAATTTACCATTACATCCGGCTTGTGTCGCTCTGCCCAATCGGTGTTCATGCCGTATTTCCATTCATCAAATATGAATAAACTTCGACCACAACTTTCAGC
>CAZQFZ010000065.1:0-6399 GCA_964592635.1 uncultured Rhizobium sp. | reverse complement strand
ATTTCCTGAATAACCATCTTGTTTATCTAATCGGTATCTTGAACTTTTGGGGTTTCCGGGAAGTTTTACTTTTATGCCATCGCGATGCATTTGATTCACCAACGCTGCATGACCGTGCCAAGCACCCAATGGATTCCAATGATTATCTGTTTTGTAAAATACTTGGACAGGATACCAGGTTTTTCGCGCCTCGATCAGTGCATTTCGTGTATCAACAATGTGCAAACTCGGATCTCGGTTGCGCAAATACTCAATTAAAATATCTGTTCTGTTCTTCCGCTTCAAACCAATTACAGCATCGGGTTGTAAATCGCCATAAATACTCTGTTTTGCTGGAAAAATCACAAAGTAATATTCCATTCCTTTTGATTTACAAAATGCTCTGCGATCATTCAGTTCTCTGTAAAATGAATCCAGTTCTAATTCAGTAAATCGTGCATAACCATTGTATGTGGCCAATTCATTCCCCGTAAAAAACATCCAACCGTCTTTGCCAAAATATACATCGCGAGGCAGGGGTGATTTCTGAAACACATTCAAATTCATCTTCCCATACAAACGCATAAATTCCGATCGAAGTCCAAATTTATCCGACATCCACCGATCTACTTTACCTGGAAAAGAATCGTAATTGTTCGAGGAAATGTCGTTCCACCTTGGACGTTCAGCTAACGCTCGGTTTTCGATATTGGTATTGTCGATCCATTGTGTAAATTTATTCACCCACGGAAATAATACACTTATCCCTAAAAATATCAACAAGCCAGAACCCGATTTTTTCATATTGGTCTTTACAGTTAACCAGTATTCAGACGTTCTGAAACGGGAAGTTGTGAGATTTCGGATTGATTTTAACATTTTCAATAACATCGCTTTAATTTAAACCTGCATACGAGCCCAAATTCTACATCAAAACCTGAAATAAATAAACGGACTGTAGGATCCAGAAATAATATAGATCGAACACATCCAGAACAAGAATACAAATCCTAAAACCTCTACCCATTCCAGAGATTTAAAACGAAGTTTTAACTGATTCCATTTTGTATTCCATCCCCATTTACCATCCCCAAAACCAAACGAAAAATAAACAGCAACCGCACTCATCAACCAAAACTCCCTGTTTAGAACATTGGATTGCATGTACAAGTGATAATTATCCAATGGAGCAACTCCAAAGCCATACAACTTTTGATAGAATCTCCAAGCTTGTTGCATGTTCTCTGCTCTAAATGGCACCCATGCCATCATCACTGCGAAAAAGGTAAAGCCAATTTTCATCCATTGGGGAATGAATGACAATTTCCACTTCCATAGTCGTTCGATGGTTAAATAAGTACCGTGCAAAATTCCCCAAAAAACAAAATTCCAACTTGCCCCATGCCAAAATCCTGTGCACAAAAAGACCACCCACAAATTCAATGCGGTTCGGAATTTTCCACCTCGGTTACCACCCAAAGGAATGTACAAATAATCGCGAAACCAAGACGAAAGTGAAATATGCCAACGCTGCCAAAAATCCTTGAAACCCGTTGCCAAATAAGGAAAATTAAAGTTCTCCGGAAAATGGAATCCTATCATTCGCGCAAGCCCAATGGCCATATCGCTGTATGCAGAAAAGTCGATGTAAATCTGAAATGTGTAGGCAATAATACCTATCCACGCATTCAATGTGGACATATCTGTTAAATAAATACCCCACATTTCGTCGGCGGCGTAGGCAAAACTGTTGGCCACTAGAATTTTTTTCGACAATCCGATTAAAAAACGTTTAAATCCGACAACCAAATTATCTTGAGTTACATTCCGATGTTCCAACTCTTCAGATATTTGATTGTATCGAACAATGGGTCCTGCTATTAATTGAGGGAAGAAGGATTTGTATAACAAAAGATTCAGAAAATTCCGTTGAGGAACTACGCTTCCCCGATACACATCTATTTGGTAACTCATACCATGAAATGTGTAAAACGAAATACCAATTGGCAATACAATTTCAGGCAAATCATAGGGTTGCTCACCGAATCGAAGGGCGAAATAATTCAGGTTCTCAACAAAGAACAAGGCGTATTTGAAATAGAACAATAAGGCCAAATTCGCAGCTATTCCCAGCCACATCCACCATCGCTTTCCTTGTCCACCAGCTAATAATCCAAATACATAATTTATACCCGTGCTGAACAACAATAACCAAGTGTATGATACAGATCCCCAAGCAAAAAAAATCAAGCTAAAAAAGGTAACTAACGCATTTCTACCGGATTTTGGAACCAAATAATATCCCAACAAAAACAACGGTAGAAACAAGTATAGAAATACCGGGGAGTTGAACAACATAACAACAAATATAAGAATACCTAAATGATTCGTTAGAATAACATCAAAACAATCGGAATTTTCATTTGTTATCCCTGAATTGTTTTTTGCCTTTTTTCGGTCTAATTATTAATTCCTTTTACTTTGAAATCGACTGCCATTATTTTACCCAATCAACTCTTTGAATGGCTTCCTTTTTCGGGGGATGTAAGTTCGGATGATATTAAATTGAATTCAGTAACCAACATTGTGCTGGTTGAAAACGAACTCTTTTTTAAACAATTTCTATTCCATAAAATTAAATTAGTGTTGCATAGAAGTTCCATGAAATTCTACGCAAAATACTTAGAAAAAAAAGGATTCACAGTAGAGTATATTGAGGCCAATGATCCTCGTCAAAATATCGGAAACCTTTTGAATTATGTTGCTCAAAATAGCAACACTATTCATTATTACGAACCCTCTGATAATTGGATTTCTAAGCAAATAACTGCATTTAAATCTTCAAACAGCAACCCCAATTGGATAGAACACCCCAATCCCAATTTCATGATTACACCAGAAGAAGGAAATAACTTCTTCCTCTCCAAAAAAAGATACCATCAAACGGATTTTTATAGTTTCCAGCGACAAAAATTCGGAATTCTATTGGATCACGACGGCAAACCCACTGGCGGGAAACTTACTTTTGATTCTGAAAATAGGAAATCCTATCCCAAAAACCACATCCCCCAAAAAACCAACTTCCCTGAGCCCAATTCTTGGGTACAAGAGGCTGTAAGTTATATAGAAACTAACTTTCCAAAAAATCCCGGAACTCTGCAAGAGTTTGGAAAACAATACTTTTATCCTACCACGTTTGATGAAGCCCGGCAGCATTTGAATGCATTTTTGAATGAAAGACTGGAACGTTTTGGTGAACTTGAAGATGCTTTTACTCAACGAAACGACGATGATTTTATTTATCATTCCGTGTTGACACCTGCTCTTAATATCGGACTGCTCAACCCGCAAAATATTATTCAATCTACCATTCGGGTAGCCCAACAAAAAAATATACCCATTAATTCCGTTGAAGGTTTCATCCGACAAATTCTAGGGTGGCGGGAATTCATGAGAATCATTTATCTACGCGAAGGAACCAAACAACGTAATTCCAACTTTTTCAATCACCACAAAAACATTCCTGCATCGTTTTATAATGGAACTACTGGAATTGAACCCATAGATCGAATTATTAAAAAAATCCTCAAAACTGGCTACGCTCATCATATTGAGCGATTGATGGTTCTGGGCAACTACATGCTTCTCAACGAATACCATCCCAACCAAATTTATCAATGGTTTATGGAACTTTTTATTGATGCATACGATTGGGTAATGGTGCCCAATGTATATGGCATGTCGCAATTCTGCGACGGCGGATTGATCACTACCAAACCCTACTTTAGCGGAAGTAATTACCTATTGAAAATGTCGGATTACTCCAAAATAAAATCAACTTCTACCGCTAAATCAATAGGAAACTCCAATTCATCTAATTCTGTTGGAAACTCCAACTCCGAGAAAAATTCAGAATTTCATGTTTATGAATCCAACTGGCAAGAGTTGTGGGATGCACTTTTTTGGAGATTTATTGATAAAAATCGACAGTATTTGCAATCGAATCCCCGTTTGGGCATGATGGTTATCACTTACGATAAAATGAACGAGGAAAAAAGAAAAAGGTTAATTGCCCTCGCGGAGAAACACGTAACTTTATCTTAAATTGAAATTTATCCTCAGAGTGTAACATCCCTGAAAGAGTAATCATTCCGTTTAATATTGAAGGTACTTTACAGCAAGATAAATCGAAGAGATCCTATTGAAGGATTCATTCCGATTACTTTTTCGACATGTTCAATACCGTTGTCACCTTTTCATTGTAATCGGTATCAATATACTGGTTTTTCAACTGAACATTGGTGGCACTCAAAGTAACAATCGAGAATGTATCGTTGCCCCAATCAAGGCCGTGTATAATCAAGGTTTTCTTAGAATAATCTACGGTGTAAGGATAAGAATCGGTAATTGCAGCACCATCGTATAGATCGAGAATGCCATCCGCTTTGATATCCATGGATAATTCTCCTGGAACATAGGTTTCTGTGTAAGTGTCGGTCAATTCTCCTGTGGTTGCATCTTGTATGGTTTCAACCAAACTATTTAATTGCCAGTTAGCTACTACTTTGTATGAAGGTGTTGGTTCTACAGGATCTTTTTCACAAGATTGCAACATGAAAACCAAGCCAAAGAGTATAATTGCGTAATTGATAAGTGATTTTTTCATGATAAAAGCGAATATAAGGAGTTTTTTTTAATTTGATTCCAATTAGGTCAATCTACTCATGAAACAATATTTTTTCAATTGCTCTAAAATGCCCACACATCTCAACTAAACCCACACGCTCATTGCTCATTTAAAAACCCTCACTAAATTCAAAGTCGAGTACCACAATTTAGCATTACAACCTCTAAATTAAACCCACATTATTTTAGCTGCTGGTAGCAGGATGCGCTTGGCGGAACCTCTTGCACCCGAAATAAAGTAAGGCTTAGGATCCACACCCGTTTTCGATTCTAAAAACAAATTCTCTATAATGCGATTGATCTTGGAGATTTTTTCGTGAATACTGTTTTCTCTAATATCTACTAATTGATTTACCGACTTTGACATTCGTTCTAAATTTTCCGAGTTCGATAGCATTCGATAATATTCTAATAGGTCATTTTTGTATAAATATAAATCCGATAATAATATTCCATTCAAGTTTCTTAGAAACAAAATATACAACGCCTTATGCAGTGGCTCTAGTTTCAGCTCGCCTGCTTCATCTGAAAAACAAATCTTGTAATTCAAATCGATCTGTAAATTCGGAGCCATCCGTTTGGTCCACAACTGTCCTTTTCCTGCCATAAGGGAAATCATACCAGAATTACCATTCGATAAAGAAGGCAATTTAGATCCCAAAACATCCAAGAACTGAAATAATCCACTACTCAATCCATACTCTTGGATTTTCAATAAAAATACTTGCAATTCTTGAGGGATATCTTCACCAAAAGATTTCATTAAAACCTGCATTTTTTCGAAATTAGGAAGAACTTCGTGATGAATCGAATTTAGTCCAACAGCAGAATTACTGGTTGTATGATTCCCATCTTGCAACTCAAAATCTTTCAATCTCCATGTATCGAAAGCATCATCTTGACTCATTAGACTTGTCGATTCAATCAATTCAGAATTGAAGGCATCCGCATCTTTAGACTGCAAGTAATGTCGCTGTATCTGTACATCATTTTTATTGGATGAGGGATGGTTTAAACCTTTTCCCAATGATTTTTTCCACTCATTATCGACTACTAACCAACTTTCAGGTGTATCAAATCGATCTGAATCTATAAATTCGGCTAACTCAGTTTCCTCCCAATTGCCTAAACCAATGAACTTAACTGTTACATGTTGACCATCAAATAGAACAACATATCCCCCGTCGCTACCTTGTATATTGAGCTCCCGCCATATAATTTCTACATAATCTTCATTTTCAAAGCGTTTTAACAACCGATTTACTACAACATTTTGTTCTTTGCTAGTTAGATTTTTAAAATGAGGATAATAGGCCAGTAGATAAGAAATGAAGGCATTTCTTTCGTTGATAAAATAATCGTGCTGTGGACGATTTAATGGGCTCAGCCAAAATATCCCTCGCTCCTGAAAAACAGATTGCAAGTACCTGTTATTCTTAAAAAACCGTTCTTGCATACCTTTTCCACGGTGTATTAACAAGGCCCAACGAAGATTTTTTGAAGTGTTTTTAGGAGACAACATAACACAAAGTTAGCAAGAAATTATTTCCCTAATCGAACTTTCACAACCTTGTGAAAAGGGAATCAAGTTCAAAAATTGGGGGCAATGCAAATAGTTTAACGATTCTAAAAAGAAGGTAAAAATCGAAAATGAACACAAAAAAAAGGCTGCCTTTTGGGCAACCTTTTTTTCTGGCGGTCCGGACGGGACTCGAACCCGCGACCCCATGCGTG
>CAZQFZ010000064.1:0-14780 GCA_964592635.1 uncultured Rhizobium sp. | reverse complement strand
TGGAGCCTAAAAGGGACTTAATTATTTCAGAAATTTAGCGATAGAAAGTATCACATTGGTGCCAATGTAACCAGTATGATAGATTAATTTTCTTCTGATTCCTCTATAGTTGAGATTTGCGTTTATCGAATTAGCTAGTTCATAGCAGTTTTTGGCTAATTCATACCAACCAGAAGCTTTAGTTCGAAATGCCAAACCATAAAGTCTTGATTTTAATAGTGATTTATCTAATTGTGTTCCGATAAATTCGTTTCTTCTGATTTCTTTTACAATGTTATACTCGCAAATAATTCGTAATCTTCGACCTTCTTTTGTTTTTTGTTTGTTAGATGTGCGATTATATTCACCAACCTCTGCGAACGAGAGAACCTCTTTAATTACCGTTGGATGTTGAGACCTAAGTGCAGCTCTTTCCATGAATTCCCTATCTTCAAAACAAATAAAGTCTTCATTCCAAGTTCCTGTGTTATAAAGTAATTCTACCGTAAGTGCGTCTCTAATTGTGTTAAGCCAAGCTCTACCTTGAATTACTTGACTTTTTAACTCTATATTAGTGTTACCGTGGAATTTTTGAATAATATTATCTTCAGATTTTTCAAATCGAGCAAATCCGGTATGAATAAAATCTGCACCCTTTTTAAATTCGGTTACTAATATTTCAATCCTTTTTGGATGTAATATGTCATCTGAATCTAAAAATTGAACAAATTCACCTGATATTGATTTTATACCTGTATTTCTTGCCGAACTTGCACCTGAATTTTTTTGGTATATATATTCAACGGTTAATTCAGGATTTTCATTACTTTTTTTCCAGTTTTTTATAATTTCGAATGTTTCATCAGTTGATCCATCATCTACAATAATTAATTGAATTGGTCTGTATGTTTGTTTTACCACAGATTCCAAAGCCCTAATTATAGTGCTGTTTCTATTATAAGTAGGTACTATTACAGAAAATAATTGACTGGGGAGTTCTGTCGAGTGCATTTTAACGCTATGAATTATGTATTTTAGAGCGTAATTAGTAGTTAAAATGATGTTAATAAGCTAAATGAAACAACAGCTGGATCTCTGCGATGTGAGAAAATATTATCACCGGTTATATTCCCAATATATCCACTGTAAAAATCTAGTTTCCCATTCTTATTGATATCTGAATAAAGAATATCTGAAACATTTAATATGTTATCAATTTTAAATCTCATACTTGTTTTTTTAGTAATGTTATAACTTGATGTTAGATTTAGCATTACACCAGTTCTTTGAATTAATGAATACAATAGAACATCATCACCAGTAAAAACTGCTCTATCACCTTGGTAAAACCCAGAAAGGGTAAGATGCCCCTTATTGTTCTTGAAATAAGCAGAAATTTGGATATTTGCAAGGTAAGGTGATTGACCAACCATAGGTTGGTTTAAATTAACTATCGAATCTTTTTCCAGCCCTCCTTTGTCTTCAAAGAGGGTGGAGAAGTTCAAACTAGCATTACCTATAATCTGGATATTATTTACTAGAGATTGCTTTGAAAATTTAATTGTCTTTGAGAATTCAATTTCACTACCGTAAACTAACGCATGATGCATGTTTACAAAAACATAGGCATTAGAACCTAGTGCTTTTGCAACTACAGGATCATTTATTTTTTTGTAAAAAACACCCAAATGGTAGTTGCTGTTTTTTTCGTAATGCTCTAAGCGAACTTCACCATTTTGTATAACGGAAACAGGTTTCAAACCTCCATTACCAAATGCTGTTAACCAGTTGCGAATATCCAAATATTCTAATGGTGAATACTCACGAAGTTCCGGTCTGTTGGACGTATATCCGATTGCACCTCTAATTAAATTGATTTTCGACAAGTTATAGGTCACATTTAAGCTTGGAAATACATTTAAAGATGCCCGTTTTAAAGTTTCTGTGTTGAAAACGGATTTGAAGCCCTCTGAATACAAATTGAATGTTGTTTGTTCAACCCTTGCACCTGCGTTTATATTGAATTTGTTGTTTTTATAGTTGGCCATCAAGTATGCAGCTGATGTTGAATAATTAGCCGTATACGAATTATAAGGCCATGTATATTCATCCAGTAATTGACCAACAAATTGTGTAGCTGTATCTTGCCAAACTTTATTTACCATTCCCATTGACCGCAAATCAAATTTTCTAGAAGTAATATCGTAGCGTATACCGGTGGAAAGATTTACGTTCTCGTTAAGAGTGTATTTCAAATCGGTTTTGATTTGAAACATATTCTCAGGTAATTGATAATACCAGCGCCCAAAACGTAATTGATCCATTGTTGCAACATTGTCTTCTCGGAAATTAGTGGTAGTACTAGTGCCTGTAGGATCGTCATCTCGTGTTTGTAAAGCTGATTTACGGTCTTGGTCTAAAAATCTGGAAATATTTAAATTCCCACCTACAGTCCATTCTATTTTGTCGTTCTGAATCGGTAATTTAATATTTAAGCTTGAAATAAAGAAATCTCTGAAAGTGTTGTAAGTGGAAAATTGTTTGAAAGCTATATGTTCATATACGCCGTTTTCTCCATAAGCACCAGGTAGAGCTTTACCTTGACGATATAAAACGCCATACTCTGCATTATTTACATACAACGTTTTAAAATCAATTCTCAAACCATTCTCGTTTCCGTAAGTAAAATTATTAAGTGCACTAGTTCGTATTGTTTGAACAAATGTTTCATCGGAGAAATTGAGAATACGTGCCACAAACGGGAAAGTCATGATGGAGGATCTTCTAGAGGTACGGGATTCATTTGTGTTTTCAACAGTTACTAAATGACTAGTTCCCAAATAAGCTTTTTTACTTTTAAGTTTAATCCGGTTTGTACGCATCAGTTGTAATTTCCAGTTCGGTGTGTATTTATTGGATTCTTCAGGATAAAAATTATAAGGTAGTTGTTTAGTTAATTCAATTCGTTCTGCTACGGTAAAATCACTTTTATCTAAATACTCGTTTCTGATATTCTTAGGTAAGTTATTAGCTTCGCGATTGAAGCCTAACATTTTACTGCTAACTTGTGTTTGAGATAAAAAACGATTACCTAAAGTTTGAAAATCACCCCCCAACGTAAATTGAGCTCTCCATTCATTTTTATCTGGTAATGAAAGTGTTTCAATATTTACGATACCTCCAGAGAAATCTGAAGGAAAATCCGCGGAAGGCGACTTTACTACTTTTACGTTATCTAATACATTAGCAGGTAAAATATCGAGAGAAAATAAACGTACATCTGGGTCGAAACTTGGGGCCTTAAAGTCATCTAATAGTACAATGTTGTAACGAGGAGAAACACCTCGAATCACCAGTTTGCCATCGTCCATAACCGTAACACCAGTAATTTTTCTAACAACTTCATTGGCCGAACTTACTTGTAGTGAACCAATTCTTTCGGAACTGATTCCACTTAAAACCAAACCTGCTGACTTGATTTCGTTTGTTAAAGTTTTCTCACTTCTGGAATTTCTAAAAACTTTAATATTGACTTCTTGAGTTCTTACGGTATCATCTTGTGCACTAAGTTGAGCTCCAATTAATAGCAAAGGATAAACAAAAGATGATTTTAAATTGAATTTCATAACGAATTAAAAAGGCATTGCAAATTGTTGAAGTCGTACGCTATCGATTGAAATAATATTGGTATTTAATGTGGTGTCATTAACAACCCAGTTTTTACCAGTCATGTAAATCGAATTTTTATAATGAAATTTCTGAACGTTGATAGTTCCATTCTGAGCAGGATGAAATTTGCCCTTTTTACTATATCGAATGGCATTTTTCGCATCAAAATCTGGAGCATTAATAAGTGATTCCGTTGGGATATTAATAAAAAATAAATCATTAGGACTACGCAAATCTGGTTTATAATCTAATAGAGGACTAGGTGAAAATTCATTTCCACCTTTGAGGTCAACATTGAGCAGTTCTTTTTCAGTATTTACTTTTTTCCCTTTCTCGTAATAGTAAAAGAATGATTTTAGAACTTGCAAGGAACTTGCTTCTAAAGTAAATTGTGTATTTGGTTGACTAATGGAATTTGTTTTTGCGGTAAAATATAAATCCTCAACAGTGTATGTATTATTCGCTGGAAAGTCGGTCAGTCTAAAATAAATAGAATCTATTTTAATGTCATTACTAAAGAATACTGCGTTATATGTTTCTACGTAAACATTTTCTATACTATTACTTGTATATTGATTCCCGTTTTTCGCTAAACCTTTTTTGAATTTAATAGCAACTTGTTCTAAGTTGCTATTGATATTGGAAAAATTAAAACGAATGGATAAGGATGTATCAGCACCATTAGAAATAACTACAAAGTTGGATACCGATTTTACTCTTACAGGTTTTGTATTTACATTTATTAATCCATTCCAATTGGTATCTTTATATTCCAACCAAGATTTAATGATAACTGGTGGCGGTATTTCATAAATTGGTTCTTTTGCACATCCTCCAATTAAAGAGAGAATTAATGCTATTCTTAAAATCTTTGTTTTCACAATAGTTTGATAATGTTTCACTAAATCACTTTCTACTTGAATTATTGAATAACAATTTTCTCTGTCCAACCCTGTGATCCTTTAATGATGTAAAGTCCAGGTTTTATGGAATCAACTTCTATAGATGTAGATTTATCGAATGCTGCAATTAAATTACCTTGCAATGAATAAATAGCAGTAGCATCGGCACTGATTAGATTCAAAGTATAGCTTCCATTATTTCTATTTAAAGGATTTGGGTAAACACCATAAACGACATTACTCTTTAAAATTTCATCGTTTGAGTTTGATTGACTACAAACTTCGGGCGCTACGTAAAATTCCGCGAACCCACGCATGAAACAAAAACTATCTACGTTGTTATTTTGATTTTTAGATATATAAAAATAAGGCAAGTAAGTTTCCCTATATGATATTGGCATCGCCATAGTGTTGTTGTCAAGAGTTTGGAACAATTCAAAATTTTTATTTTTAAAGTCAACAACGGAAGCAGATGGTAGAACTTCTTTTAAATTCACTAAGTAAACTTCGTTTTGAAACTCAGAGCTGTTCTTTTTAAATGAAGGATTTTGCCCTGCAGAATTATCAAAAACTGATTCAGAAAATATGGCAAAACTGGTATTCTGAGGATCAGATTGTGCATCGATATAGGATAAGTTAGTAAAACCAATTTTATCAATGTTGCTAACAAATTTGCCAGAAGTTGTTGTAATTCCTAATCTAAGAGAAGTGAGATTATCCTCGCCATCTATTTCAATAATATGACCTAGTTTGTCGGTGTAATTGCTGGCAGATAATAATGGAATTAAATACGAACTAACAACTAGGTCATTATTTATGCCGTATTTTGATTTGAACGCATTAATATCGGCAGTTCCCCCAGGTGTGATTACTAATAAAGAATTGGTATTTGGGTTATGTTCGATATCAGTAACATTTAAGAAATATGTGAATTCTAATTCAGTTTTGGTGATGATATATTGAAAAAGATTTGTCAAGGCATTGCGAGATAATGGTTGGACACTACCGCCGGATATTTCGTTAACTAAAGACCACTTAGTTCCTAACGTATTGTCTTCTTCGGAATAAACGTAAAATTCTTGAACATTGTTATTCAACTCTGTTTTGATTAATATGTTGAATTCGTTATCTCCTAAAATTTGGAAGGTGCGACTGATGTTTGCTAGTGATGCTGATGCAGAAGTTCTGTTTGAATTGATTATAATTGCTTTTCTTGGTGATCTTCCAAGATCAAAGCGTCTTTTTTGGAACGAGTTTGTTAATCTATCCATTTCTATAATCCAACCAGTATATTCGGCAGAATTTAATTTACCTAGAATGTTTGTGAAATTAGTGTTGTCATTTGGGAAATTGGAAGTAGTAATGGCAGGAGCGTTTTGCGCCGAAAATGAATCTTTTATTGCTGCATATACTTGGGTATTGTTAGCATAGAAAGACTCTATAGCAAATAAATTTCCTCTGTTATTTGTGGTTTGATAGTTCGAAGTTCCTAATTCAATATTTCCAAATTGTATTGGTTTTGGATTTAAGTCGTTAGCGAAAGGGATATAATTGAATGAACTTAATGTGGCAGATTCACCCACATTGAAGACCAATTCTGATTTTCCAAATTTGGAGATTTTGATATTTGAACTGTCAAAATTGTGTGTGGTGTATACATTTGCATTGCTAAATGTTTTTATATTAGAAGAACCTGGAAAGTATTTAAAATTGCCGTTTCTATTCAATGTAGCTCCACTAATAATTCCATTAGATTTATTGCCTGGTAATGAAACATGATTCGAAGACCATATTGAATTTTTTGTCAAACTTTGTTTCGTGTAAATTTCTTTTCCATTAAATTGAGTGTCGAGTTCGCAAAAATAATTTGTAAAAGGAGTTTGAGCGTTTAGTGTTGTTAAAGTAAATGATAAAACAACAGTTACCGTTTTAATGAGGTGATGGATCATACTTCAAAATTAAAACAAAAAGCCACCATTGCATGGTGGCTTTTTGTTAAATTATGATTATTAAATAATTTACAGAGGGTTTAATTATTTAACAAAAACTTTAATTGACTCTTGAGAGTTATTTGAATTTACAACAACTGTGTACAATCCTACTGGCATTCCTGTTACATTAATATCTTTACCTGTTACAACGGTTGATTTAACTAATTTGCCTGACATATCGTAGATTTGAACATCGCTCATTTGGTTAGATTTAGCATCTTCAATAACTACATTGATTGCACCTTCAGAAGGGTTGATCGCAAATAATTCTAATGAAGCTGCTGCTAACTCAGCATTATTGTTTTCTTCGTTTGAATTGTTATTGCCACCAAATGGTAATCCAGTACCACAATAGTCTTCATCTGTATTGATATTGAAACCTGTCAATTTCGAAGCCATAACACCACGTTGAGCCATATTTGCAGCTTGCTTCTTCGTAACACGAGCATCTAAAGTATCGTTAGAACCAAAACCTGATCCAAATTTAATCAAAGCATTAGCCAAGTTACCATATTGGGTTTTGTGTGCACCATATATTGTCAATGAAGTGATAGCTGGATATACACCTTGACCTACAGTAACATTGTAACCAACGTTTTGAATGTTGTCAGAGTTCGCTTTTAGGTTAGATGCCTGGAAATAACGAATCCAGTTAGTAGTGTTATCGTATGGAAATGTGTTTCCTGATTTGAAGTATCCGCTTTGAGCAGTCATGTCGCTAACACAATTTCCCCACGCATTGTATGCAAATTGAGGACCCCAAGCTGAGTCATGTGTATAATGTACACCAGCAAAGTTATTTACTGTTTGAGTGTCGGAAACGTTGAAAGCTTGATCGTATCCATAAATGATACTGTTAAAGATTCGAGCAGAAGCATTTTTATCGATAGAAAAACCTGTCATTGAACTTAAGTTAGAAGATGCAGGAAGATATTGTACAACTCCGCTAATCATAGAATCACCTGTGAAATTCCAGTTTTGTCTCTTAGTTCTACCAAAAGTATAAGTTTTACCTACTATAGCACGCGCACCGAAAGCGGTTACGTTTGTAATAACTGGCATGGTTCTGCGTACATGGTAAACATTTTTGTTTGAAATTTCAGCCAAACGAGATCGAGATACGTCACGAGAAGCAGTATCTAAGCGATAAACCAATACGTTTTGGATAGTGCCTTGGTAACCACCGTCCAAATCGATATCATCATCCAAAGTATTTAAAATGAAAGCATTAGAAATATTTACAGAACCACCAAAGATTTCGATAGCATCATCATTAGCATAAGCAACTTGTAGGTTGTTCATTTTAGTTGCGTTACCAACTCCGTATAGAGAGAATGAATTTAATTCGTTACCAGAACCTTGTGCACCAACGTTCAAACCTGCATAGTTGGATTGTACCCATGTCCACATACCACTGTTATCATTTTCACGAGTACCACCTACTAAGTATGGAGCTGCTTTTGGCAATCCTTCAATGTAAGAAAGGTTACCTCTTGATGTAGCATTGAACGAAGAAACATCACCAGCGATAGGAGCTCTACCGGCAATAACTACACCGCCCCAATCACCACGACCACGATTCGAGCGAGCTGAAGTGAAAACAATTGGATCAGAAGCGGTTCCTTTAGCCATAACTGTTGAACCTGGCAATTGTACAAATGCAGAGAAAGTTAATTTTGAACCATAAATTATTGTTCCTGCAGGAATAGTGAAAGTTACACCTGAATCAACATGTACTGTACCTGGTAAATAATAGCATGGTTTGTTCAAGGTAATTTTTGTGGAAGCAACTGTCCATCCTGCATCTGCTGAAGCAGAAACACCACGTGTAGCACTTACACTTCCTGAAACCGTGTAGTCACTTAGGTGACCAGAACGTCTAACTGCTGTTTTTCCAGCTGTTTGTCCTAAGAAAAATGTGGTGTCTAGAACGTAACAATTACAATCTGAGTAAGTAGAACTGATGTCCTTCAAACTAACTTCTTTACCTATGTTTGATAAAGCATAGGCGTCGCCTTGTGCTGATGCAATACCAGCAAATGCAAATGTGAAAACCGAGAAAAGTAATTTTTTCATGATGTAGCAAAACTAGACCCGGATTATTTACAAGAAGTTATTTCAATATGAAGAAAAAATGAATTAATATTTTAAAATAAATGACAGTGTTATTTGTGTTTTAATTAATTGAAATACAATAAAATAGAAAATAAGTATTTCTTTAATATATTTTTAATGTTAATAAAATATATAATTAATATTTAATTTGTGTTCAATTGGCATTGGAAAACTGAAATCAGCAAATCATTCCACCGGCAACGGTTTCATTCGTATATTCATCCACGACAATTATGGAGCCGGTTTTTCTATTCACTTGGTAAGAATCAACAAATAGCTCTACGTTTGTTCTGAATTTCGCCCGAAAAATATCATTCATTCCTATTTGCTTATTGCTCACGTTTCGGTTCAATGTAGAAATATCCATTTTGTAAACAACCTCTTGAATTTTACAAACGGCTTCATTGGTGGTGTGACGTACAATATATTTCATATTCGGGTTGAATGGTTTCTCATTAAACCAGCATAGCATTGCGTCAAATTCTTTGGTTGTATGGGGAAAATTATTTGGTTTGACTATCATGTTTCCACGACTAATATCAATATCGTTAGTTAGTGTAATAGTAACCGACATGGGAGCGAAAGCCTCTTCGAGACATTTATCCCCCAAATAAATATTGGAAATTGTGGAAGTTAAACCGCTGGGTAATACCTGAATTTCATCACCTACACGGAGAATTCCACCGTCTAACCTTCCCGCATATCCTCTAAAGTCATGAAATTCATTTGTGTGAGGTCGAATTATAGTTTGAACGGCAAACCGTGTATCTATGTGATTTTGATCAGAACCAATATGTAAATTTTCTAAATGATACAACAAGGTTGCACCTTGGTACCAAGTCATATTCTCGGATCGATTTACCACATTATCTCCATTTAATGCTGAAATAGGAATAAAACGGATGTCTTTTACGGCCAATTTTGACGCGAAAGATTCGAACTGATCTACAATATTTAGAAAAGCAGCCTCATCATAATCCACCAGATCCATTTTGTTTATACATACAATCAAATGCGGTATGTGCAATAGGGATGCAAGATAGGAGTGTCTATAAGTTTGCTCAATAACTCCTTTCCGTGCATCAATTAATATCAAAGCTGCGTTTGCTGTTGAAGCACCTGTAACCATATTCCGCGTATACTGAAGGTGCCCCGGAGTATCGGCTATAATGAACTTACGCTTTGGGGTGGCAAAGTACCGATAAGCCACATCTATCGTAATTCCTTGCTCGCGCTCATCTTTTAATCCATCGGTTATTAAACTTAAATCAAGATGATTCAAACCTTTACGATTTGAACTGTTTTTTACTTGTTCAAGTTGATCTTCAAAAATAGACTTGGAATCGTAAAGTAATCTTCCGATTAAAGTGCTTTTGCCATCGTCCACACTGCCAGCGGTAGTGAATCGCAGCAATTCCATATTTAAGTAATTGTTTTGCTCCATATTTAAAAATAGCCTTGTTTTTTACGGTCCTCCATTGAAGTTTCAGAGCGTTTATCGTCGGCTCTTGATCCTCGTTCAGTGGTTCTAGTTGCCGAAATTTCAGAAATCACCTGCTCTAATGTAGATGCATTCGATTCATTCGCTCCCGTAATGGGCATATCCCCGCAAGTACGATATCGTACTATTTTTTTTTCGGGGGATTCATTTTCGCGAAGTTGTACATAAGGACCTACGGAAATCCAAGTTCCGTTTCTATTGAAAACTTCTCTTTCGTGAGCAAAATACAATGATGGCAACTGAAGACCTTCGGATAAAACATATTGCCAAACATCCATTTCGGTCCAATTGGAAATGGGAAAAATTCGAAAATGTTCTCCTTGGTTTTTCCTACCATTAAATAGATTCCACAATTCGGGACGTTGATTCTTAGGATTCCATTGCCCAAAATCATCTCTGTGCGAAAAAAAACGCTCTTTGGCTCTTGCTTTTTCTTCATCTCTGCGAGCTCCGCCCATACATGCGTCGAATTTATGATGTTCAATAGTATCCAGTAATGTGGTTGTTTGTAAAGCGTTGCGCGATGCATTTATACCTGTTTCTTCAGTAACTCTTCCTTTATCTATGGATTCTTGAACTGAACCAATTATGAGCGTAGCCCCCAATTTTTCAATAAGATTATCTCTGTACTCTAAGGTTTCAGGGAAGTTATGTCCTGTATCAATATGTACTAATGGGAAGGGGATTTTTGCCGGCCAGAACGCTTTTTGAGCAAGATGAGTAAGAACGATACTATCTTTTCCTCCTGAAAATAAAATAGCTGGATTTTGAAATTGAGCATATACCTCTCTGATCACAAATATGGCCTCGGCTTCCAATTCCTGAAGATGTTTTAAACGAAAATCCATGTTGTTCGGTTTGTTTTTTGATGGGTTATTTTTTTACATTGAGTTTAACCCAGAGTAACGAGTTGTGAAATAAAATCCCTAAGTTGGTTTGCAGATTGTTGAAGAGTTTGGTTTTGAGTATTCAAAGTTAAATCAGGTTGTTTGGGGATTTGATAAGGTGAATCAATGCCTGTAAAATTATGTAACTTCCCTTCCCTGGCTAACTGATAAAGTCCCTTTACATCACGAGATTCACAAATGCTTAAATCAGCTTCAATGTAAATTTCTTTAAATAGTTCCACTCCAATGATGCCCTTGGCTTGCAGTCTATCTGATTCAAATGGAGAAATGAAAGATACAATTACAATGAACCCTGTATTTGCAAAAAGTGAAGCAACTTCCGCCACTCTTCTGATATTTTCACTTCTTGAAGTATCACTAAAATCTAAATCGCGATTCAATCCACCTCGAATATTGTCTCCATCCAATACTACTACTAATTTACCTTGACCAAACAACTCATTTTGAACCGAATTCGCAATACTCGATTTCCCAGACCCGCTTAAGCCCGTTAGCCACAAAATCAGAGGTTTGTGCTGATTTCGCTGAATTCGATCACTCAGGAGGACCTGGTATTCTTGTGGGAAAATGTGCATTTTATGTGGTTACTAGGGTGGAAATGAAGTGTTTTTTGTGATAAAAGTTAATGTGGATTAATGGTTGCAGCAGGTTCTGCTTTTCTTCCAATTCGAACGTAATTAAACCAGATTCGTTCATGAAAATAATACAAAATCATTTTGGTGAAAACTTCAAATCCCCCAATGGCCAGGCCTATTTTCGCCGATCCTGTAATTATGTAAGATACAATCATAGTATCGATGGTTCCTACAATTCTCCATGAAATCGTTTTTAATACGTGTCTGAATTTATCAGATTCTTTTAAAGTAGTTTTCATCATAATTAGCTATTTAGCAGAAACGATAAAGTAAGGATTTAGTAAATCTTCCTTATTGAATTCCATAGATATAGAGGTATTTTCAATAGAAGATGGGTCGAATTGGTGAAATAAACATCCCGCTTTTTTTGCAATAGAGTAAGCGGCTGCAATATCCCATTCCATCGTTGGTGCTAGTCGTGGATAAACGGATGCTTTTCCTTCTGCCACCAAACAAATTTTTAAACTTGATCCCATTGAAATAAATGATAGTGGCCCATTTTTTTGTTCTAAAATTTTAATGTATGCATCAGTTTCGGAATTGCTATGTGAACGTGAACCCACAATGGTAAATGGACGAATTAGATTATTGCATTTAATTTTTTTTACGGTACCTGAAATGAGTTCAAATTGATCGGAAATACTACCGCAGTATGCGAAATGGTCGTCGTTCCAATAAATTACATTTTTGGCAGGTGCATATACCACACCAAGAATAGGTTCAAATTTGCCAATTGAATTTCGTTCTACCCAACTGATGTTTACTGTGAATTCATTGTTGCGGTTGATAAACTCTTTAGTGCCGTCTAACGGATCTATAAGCCAAAAAGCCGATATGTTTTTTCGATGAGTGTAATCTGGAATATCGGATTCCTCTGTAATTATTGGTGCTGTATTGATTTTTTTTAAACCTGAAATAATTGTCTGATTTGAATTTAAATCCGCCTCTGTTAATGGACTGTGATCGGATTTTTGTTCAGTCAAAATTGGGTTCTTATTTGAGTATACCTTCATTATTTCTTTGCCCGCATGCATGGCAGTTTCAATCATTTGGAAAATGGAAGGCCTGAAAAAAAGTGTTTTACCGTTCATGGAAAATAGTTATTTCTGTTTAGGGATGTGTAAATAGTTCAGACTCTTAAAATAATGAGAGAGGTAAGGTTTTCATTCAATTTTTAATGAATTGAGCAAATGTACAAATAACCTATTAAGATTATAGGGTATTATTGTTATTTGATTGTTAACCTATTTACTTTAGTGAATTATTATCCCATTAAAAAGAGAATTATATTCCCATAAAAAGAGATACGATAGATTAATTAACGTAGATAATAGATGGTTGGGATAAACTGTTTATTTTGCAATTGTGATTACCAAGAAAGTTAAATACGCATTCGATGCGTTGGTATTTATTGCAAAAAATACTACAGATACATATACTACAACCGAGGAGATCTCTCAGAAAAACGGTATACCGTTCAAGTTTTTAGAAGCTATTTTAACCGAATTGGTAAAGTCGGGTATTTTGGGAAGTAAAAAAGGGAAAAACGGAGGGTACTTTTTACTAAAACCAAACCATGATATTCATTTGGTAGAAATTATGCGACTTTTTGACGGTGCTATTGGGTTAATTCCGTGCGTAACTTATAAGTATTTCAAACCTTGCGACGATTGTGAGGACGTACAAAACTGCAAAATCCGAAGTGTATATAAAGAGTTGCGCGATATTAATGTTGAATTTCTTAAAGGCAAAAGCCTTGCAGATCTGATTTAAAGGCAACCCATACCATTCCGTCTGATTTTATGCACATATTATCTAAACGACAAAATTTTCTGTCGATTTCCACCCCCGATTTCGATTCGTATCTGTTATCTTTGAAAAACAAACTATTATGGAAGCAAAATTTTCTCCTCGAGTTAAGGAAGTCATACAATACAGTCGTGAGGAAGCCATTCGCTTAGGTCATGATTATATCGGTTGCGAGCACTTATTGTTGGGTATCATTCGTGAAGGTGAAGGGAAAGCATTTCAAACATTGGTATTGTTGGATATTGATACGCTTCGCTTGAAAAAAAGCGTGGAAGATGCTATCCGAGGTACTGCCAATAAAACTTCGAATTTGGGAAATATTCCCCTCACTAAACAAGCTGAAAAGGCCTTGAAAATCACCTACCTAGAAGCCAAGATTTTCAAAACCGATTTAATAGGTACTGAGCACTTGTTGCTTTCTATTTTGAGAGATGAGGACAATGTTGCTTCCAAGGTTATAGCGCAATACGGTGTGAGTTACGATATATTTAAATCTGCTTTAGAAGAAGGTGTTGAGCCCTTTAGAAACGATTCCCCCAATAGAGAAGAAGGAGATACCCCCGAAGATTTTTACCGAGATGAACAAAAAGAAAAATTAGCTGCCAAATCCAAAAGTAAATCCAAAACTCCGGTGTTGGATAATTTTGGTCGCGATTTAACCAAAGCCGCCGAAGATGGTAAATTAGATCCAATTGTTGGACGTGAGAAAGAAATCGAACGCGTGAGCCAAATTTTATCGCGCAGAAAGAAGAATAATCCCGTATTAATTGGAGAACCCGGTGTTGGTAAAACCGCCATTGCCGAAGGTTTGGCGTTGAGAATTGTGCAGAGAAAAGTATCACGTGTGCTTTTCAATAAACGTGTTGTTAGTTTGGATTTGGCCAGCATGGTGGCTGGTACAAAATACCGTGGACAGTTCGAAGAGCGTATGAAGGCCCTGATGATGGAGCTGGAAAAAGCCGAAGACGTCATCTTATTTATCGATGAGATTCATACCATTGTGGGGGCAGGTGGTGCTTCTGGATCATTGGATGCGAGCAACATGTTCAAACCGGCATTGGCTCGAGGCGAAATTCAATGCATTGGAGCAACTACATTAGACGAATACCGCCAGTACATCGAAAAAGATGGTGCATTGGAACGTCGTTTTCAAATGGTATTGATTCAACCTGCTTCCCCCGAAGAAACAGTCGAAATCCTACATAATATAAAAGCAAAATACGAAGATCACCACAGCGTACAATATGCCGATGAAGCAATTAAGGCCTGTG
>CAZQFZ010000063.1:0-15083 GCA_964592635.1 uncultured Rhizobium sp. | reverse complement strand
GTTGAAGCGCGTCTTCAATTTTCTTTTCTGTATCTGCAAATGAATGTATAAACTCCAATACATCACCATTATGCACTTTCGTCTTGATTTCAGCCATAATTCAAATTTAGCACATTAATTATTAAGTTCATTGAGTGAATGACTCATGAGATTTCACCCACAAATTTGCCCCTATTTAATAATTAGCAAATGAACTAATCGGACCAGCAACTAGAACTAAATTTATGAATAAAATACTTCGAAACATTTTCATGTGTTTCAGAATTTCAACATTATTACATCCTGAAAACTGTCAAAAAACACCGATTGGTCACAGAAATGTATTCAAATTGAGTAAAAATGAGTAAAAAGTACTATTGCTATTTCAAATTTATGGTACTATTTTACAGATTCAAAAAACTCAAGTTTTGATGTACCATTTTGATGTATGATTAAAACTGGAAGCAACTAATTGAAAAAACATACCAAAAACGAGTTCATACTGCCTATGATTAAAACAACTACTAAAAAAATAATTATGAAAAAAACACTACTGATTTTTTTCATAATTTTCACATCTTTAGGTTCATTAACCGCCAACTATCGACCTTATGGAGGACAGTTAAACAGTTCATTATTGGACACCAACCGTGTAAAAATCCGCGTGATTTGGGATTTATTTTGCAACTCCACTTCTTCGGGATTAGATACGATTAGAAATGTGGAATATGCTTTTTTTATTGGAAACATGGAAAACCGAAAAAGCCCCATTGTAAAATTGTCCAATGCTCTTTTCAAAAAAGACTCCATTACCAATTTAGATCCCCTGTGTAAAGGATATGCCAATACGTGTATGCCTGGAGGAGTGGCTAATGGTAATATTCCATATTCGGGCAACTACAGATATTATTTGTCCGCCATTATCAATTTAAAAACACATACTCTCATTGACAGTTTTATCAAAAAGTATGGATCCGATCAAATTACGTTTATTGGAAGTTCAGAAGTAAGTTTAAGTATGTTAGTCAACAACATCAAATCACCTTACGGTTATACCATCAGCACGACCCTGTATTACAATACACTTCGGACACTGAATAGAATGAGCAATGATGCACCGATGGTCAGAAATCACATCCCCAGAGATAATTCAGCCGGTGAGTTTCGGTATTTCCCAGATGCTATGGATGCAGAAAATGATCGTCTTATATTTAAACTTCAACAACCCTATCAAAGCGGCAGTTCCTATGCGGCATATACCTTAAACAATCAATATTCAGTGGCAGTGCCTATTAAAACTTTTACAGGTGTTGGCACTACGGATGGTTTTGCCAAAGCCAGCCGCACTATTTTCCCTCCGCGTGGATTCAATTTCGATACGCTATCAGGAGAAATGTATTTTTACAAAAACGACGCGAGCGACGGAGCTTTATTCTGCTATTCCATAATCGAAACACAAAAAAATGCACAAGGCAAATGGGTAGTAATTGGACAACATTCTTATTATTCCAACGGAAGATTCTTCAGTTCTGCATCGGGTAGTTCCTTTAATTACAATCCCTATGTTCGAATCGGAAAGGAATTTTCTGTCGTTGCGGGGGAAACCATTGAAATTGAATTCTCCATTGGCGATCCCGATACCGGCACCTATTTAGAAGCTATTTTAAAAACCGAGTACAAAAATACATGGCTTTATAGCAGCCCAGGGAAACCCAATACCTATATTTTCAAATGGAAAACCGATTCATCTCATGCCCATAAACCTTTCCATACATTCAATTTACTGGTCATGGACAATTATTGTAGCAGCGGACAACCCAGAGGAACCACAGTATCCCCAATTTTGGTTCGCGTAAAACCTGCCATTCCCTACGAAAACCAATCACGTGATACTACCTGTAATCGAATTTTTACTGAAGTGAATTTCTTGAAAAAATTCAGCGGGAATGCCTTTATACAATGGCAAGTAACCTCTAAATCAGGCAACACCACATTAGCATTTCTCACTTCCAAAAACCTGTCTGAACAACTCCCCAACGATGAATATTATGTAACACCTTACATTACCCATGACTCATTGGGTTTTGTTCCTAAAACCGATACCGTAATTCTCAACAACGAACCCAAACTTCGTTTAACCGGTGACAGCCTGTATTGTGGAAAAACAGACATTCATTTCAGCACCTCTACCCAAAATATGAAGTCGTTAGTTGGATTTTCATACAAACTCAAAAACGGCAACATTTCTTACAAGGCACCTCAAGGAATTATTACCTCATCCGACACTATGTTTAAATGGTTCTTCACGGTTACTGATTCCATCGGTTGTTTTGCAACTGATAGTTCGATTTACAAACAATTACCGAGAGAGCATTTCAAATTAGCCCCCCTTCCAACAGGGTGCAACATTTTGAACACTATAGATATTAAAAATAGTTGGACCGATCATTCATCGCGCAAATACAAAATAATAAATTCTGCCAGTTGGCTCGATACAAATAATGGAAAATTATTATTAGATCCACAAAAAGTTGCTTCTACAGCATTCAAAAATGGAAAAGCCGAACTCAGTATTTCTGTTCAGTATTTAGATTCTTCGGGATGCCGTAAAGCCGACAGCCTGATTTGGACGGTTATTCAACCTGTTAAATCCGAAAGTGTAGACACTTCTATTTGTCAAAATACCGGATTTCTTTCTTTGAACTCTTTAATCAAAACCCCGTCTAACTCCTCAGTGCATCAACCCATTTGGACGGCATTAGAAGCACCTAACGGAGTTAACATCAATGAAATAATAAGTTCAGACCAGCGTTTTTATTTGGGAAGTCAATCCGAATTAAATCGAAATGGTAGCTATCAATTTAAATTAGAATTCAAGGATTATTTGGATGGTTGCTATCTTGCAGATACACTAAAAATTGAAGTGATAAATGAACCTCTACTTAGTTTTAGCACACCCTTGATGTGTCAAGGTCAAACGGATTTCGACTTATTAGCGCAGGTGTACGTAGAAAACAAGCCAGCTACCGATGGCAGATTCTATTGGGATTCGTATAACTGGAATAAAAAAGCTCCTGAACTGGAAAAACATCCCATAAAAAATAACCAATATGCACCTGCTGATATCGCAACTGGAAACTGGAGAGTTCGTTACGAGGGTCCACAAAAAGGATGCCAAGACACAGGGTACTTCACACTTCGAGTGGAGGAATCCCCCAAAGCAATAATGCAAATCACCAGTCCAACAACCTTAAATATTCATGCTGCACAATTGATAGCAATCAATTACTCCTATGTAGCCGGTGATGATAAGATTTTTTGGCTTTGGGATGCAGGAGATCCCAGTTCCACTTCGGATACATCCAGTAAAAACACCTTTATTTACACTTACCCCAAAACTCCAGGTGAATACACATTGTCGTTAATTGCTAGTACGAACCAAGGTTGCAATGACACTGTTTCGAAAACAATAACACTTACGGATTTCAGCTCAGTTCATCATTTGGAATCGTGTGGAGTAAAAATTACTTCTGATGGAAAATTCATAATGGAAAACTCAGATTGGAACTTAATCTCTGTTCGTTGGTTTTCCATGTCGGGAGCTGAAATAAAAGTACCTTCAAAAGGAATTTCCTTGTATCGAATCGAACTACAACAGGGAGATAAAACAGCCTTTGCCACCGGCAAATTTGTTCATTGAATGCAATAAAACAGGCTGATAACCTGTTTATCGGTACATGTACTGGCAAGCTAACCGTTGGTTTGCCAGTATATATACCTTCCAATCAACTCGCAAATGGATGTATGTATTATTCATTTTTAAATTACCGTTAAATTCCGATGCAATTTGCCTGATGTACGCTTAGACATGGTTAACTGATCCAAAGTAAACTTGCGTTGAAAAATGTGAGTTACGGCTAATGACCTATTTGAATCTTTTTGAAATTCATGATCTCTAAATTGCGACATAGACCATTCATTATTTAGTTTGTCATTGATTTTCAAACGCTCCATAGCCAATCGAGCTAACAAATAACTTACTGTTGATTCCGCTCCTTGATTTAAATTAACGGAAGTTTTTTCTAATCCATCGTAACATCCTTTAGTTGCAGAATTATACATAGCTTGTTTTAAATGATTATTCCCCAGAAACCAAGTAAATACAGTGGTTAGTTTATCTTTATAAATTGAATTACCAAGTACTAAGTAAAAACTCTCCAAGGCAATTACTGTGTATGCTACATCTATAGGCTGCTCCCCTCCTATTTCATTGGTAAAGTTGGATTCCTTATCCAACCAACCGTTATTCGAAACCACTCTCAATTCTCCATTTTGAAGTATTATCGATAATAAAAAATCAAAACTTTCTGTGGCCACTAATTTATATTGAGTGAAATTTGTTCTCGCGAAAGCCAATATCAATGATTCTGGTATAACACTATTGGCGTACGATAAAATATCTTCAAACCAATGCCAACTTTCTGTTTTGACATGGGTGTACATGTTCATTAGTCGATCAGCCAGCAACACGAGAACGTCTAAATGTTCTGCAAGATTCTCAAAATATAGGCCTTTAATTATAAAGGACATAGATCGCGTAGAATGAATGAGGTGTACTTGAGGGATAATAAATCCAAGTAATTTCTCCGCTTTTCTAGAAAATGAAATGGGCAATGTCGATTTCATAGAGATTAGGTAACCCAATGCCCAAATAGCTCTGCCCATAGAATCTTCTAAATTCTCATTATAATTCTGTTGTGTGAATTGATTATTCAAATCCTTGTAATTCAAGAATTTTAAATCTTCTTGCCAGCAATTTTCTATAAAATTCAAGTAGATTTCTACATAACTCAATATCGAATCATCGCCCTCAATATTATAATACTGCAATACCGTAATTAGTGCTCTTGCATTATCATCTAAGGTATATCCAGATTCTAAATTGGGCACATCGTATTTCGAAAATTGAACCATTCCTAACTTGGTAGTAAGTCGATACAAATGATCCAGTTCCAAGATGGGAACATGAAACTCCGGTTTCCATCGCATCCCATCCAAATTTCTAAACAAATTCGCATAAGCTATTGCTGCATTGGGCCAAGAAGTATTTGCCATTTTCTGGAGTCCCTGAGATGTCATTTTCAACCGAGTCTCAGTATTGGAAAGTAGTTTAACAACCTGATGAGCGAGTTGTTTGTAATCACCAAATTCCATAGAACAATCTTCGGTCCGGCCCAAAAGTTCAAGGGCATGCGGTATGGGAGTTGATACAATTGGACAACCGGAAGCAGCTGCATAAGACAAAGTACCGCTTACTGCCTGATTTGGATCATTGGATGTAAACAGATACACATCCGTTAGTTTCAAATATTCCAATAATTCTTCTAATGGTAAATAGGCATTAACGAATCGTACGTGGTCCTTTAGATTTAGTTCTTGGACTAAATTCAGTAACATTTCCCGATAGGATTCGCCATCATTCTTAACGACTCCTGGATGGGTTCTGCCAATAATTAAAAATATCACATCTGGATGTACCTCTAAAATACTGGGAAGAGCTAAAAGTGTAGTTTCAATACTTTTGTTACATCCCAGAAGTCCGAAGGTGGATAGTACTTTAAAGTTTTCTAACCCGTGTTTTTGCTTTGATATTCGCAAATCTATGTGCGGAAGTAGATGCGTACCATGTGCAATTACTTGGATTTTGGTTTCGGTAATTTGATAATTCTCTACCAATATTCGTTTAGCATGTTCCGTCATCACAACAACCGATATTGAAGCATTTACCATTTCATTAATTGAATCCCATAGTTCAGCATCGGGTAGAGGTAAAACAGTGTGAAAAACCATCATTAAAGGCTTATTGAGCGATTTATAAAAGTCCTTAAATGCATCTGAAGAAGTATTAAAAAAACCAAACTCATGTTGAATAACCACAACATCGAATAATTCAGAGTGATTGATAATTTCAGCGGCTGATATAAACGATTCTGAAAGATCGGTATTAATTACAATGGCGGGTTTTTCAGAATAACTGTGAATTTCTTCGTGATTCTCTAGAGCACATATGCTACAATGAATACTGTTTCCAAATCCTTTTTTCAAGGATTCTATCAAATCTTGCGTAAATGTAGCTATTCCGCACTCACGAGGTGGAATAGACGACACAAACAGCACATTTAGCGGAGCTTTACTTCGAATTTGGATAGTTTCACGGTTATTTAACTTCTTCATACGTTTGATTTTCAGGGTTGATATTTTTCATTAACTCATCGAGCAATTCATTAAGAAGTACAGAAAATACTGCTATTCGCTCATCGGCCGCTCCATAGTAAATATAAAGCGTGTTATTTTCTACTATGGCTCCAGTTGGAAAACATACATTATCTACAATACCTTCTACTTCCCAATTAAAATCAGGAGTAAACAAGGGTTCATGTAAGCGAGCAATTTCCTTGGTTGGATCGGTCAAACTCAAAAGCGAGACGCAAGCGGAATAAATATATTCACCGGCATTTCCGCTTACACCATGATAAATAAACAACCAGCCCATAGGCGTTTCTATGGGAGGACATCCTCCGCCAACATAGTTACTTTCATGTTCGTACTTAGGAGAGATCAAAACGTGTTGTTTAATATTTTGTAAATAATGCTTCCAATATACCTCGGTCAAATCTTCCAAATTATTAACCCATACGATTTGAATATTGGGCTTTATTCGATGAACAAAGCAAAATTTACCACCTATTTTTCTTGGGAAAAATATCAGATTTTTATCCCATAAATACAGCAATCCATTGATTCGAGTAGGAACATCTGTAATTCGATGCATATAATAAAATCCATCATCAAACAACCGATCCGAATTGATCAATTTTTTAAATTGAGATAAAGTAATTCTTGGCACCAGAATTCCTCTTTTGTCCCAATGAATCAAATCAATACTCGTTGCTAAAGCACCTAAAGCATTTAAACCATCGAATGCTGTGTACGTCAGGTAATACAATCCGTCGATACAAACCACACGAGGATCTTCCATCCCCTGTTGTTCAAATTCAAATTCCGGCCATAATATGGGTACCGTCGAGCGCCAAGCAATTTCGAGCGGACTTGATAAAATACAATGCCCAATCGTTGAGGTTCCAGAACTAGATATCGCGCGATAAAACATGTGGATTTGACCATTCACTTGTATCACAGCAGGATTTAGTACCCCTCTATTCTCAAACAGTTGTTCGGTTTTACGAAGTACTATTCCTAATTTTTGCATATCCAACTTTTGAAACCCATGAGTCCAAACTACTCAATCTAGCCTCAACTTCTTCTCAGATTTTTTAGTTTGTTTATCGATTTTCTTTTCCTTCTTGGTTTTGGAGGGCGGAGTTTTATCCGATTTCTTTTTGACTTCACTATTTTTTGACATATAATTTTCTATAAGTATTACTTCTAAGAGCAAAAGCTCATTATTCTTCTATTTTTAATTATCCTCTCGGGGGATGGGAATTAAGTATAGGGGCACAGTGGTGTACTTCATCAGTTCATCGCTGGTACTTCCAACTAAAATCCCATCGCTGTAATGATTTCTATTAATACCCAATACAATCAAATCCGCTGTTGTTTGCTTGGCCGTTGCGAGTATTTCATCAACTACATTACCGCGTTTAACAGTAACTTGAATTTCCTTGTCCTTCAAATGGCTTCGGATATTTCGCAGAAAGAAAACCGCTTTTTTCTCAATATTCTCTAGCACGTTATCTCCAATAAAATCGGCAGCCTCAAATCCCCAAAAACCAGTTATTGGATCATAATTCGATGAAGCGTAATAAACAACATCGTCTACTACATGCAACAGTACAATTTTGGCATCCATTGCTGCTCCCAACAAGTAGCCTTTTTCCGCTACCAATTCTGCAGCATTTGAGTAATCCAAAGCAATTAATATTCTTCCTTGTTTCATAATTTATTGAATTAATTAAGCATTGAAAGAATGGAAGATTTCAAGGTATTATTTACTCAAAATTGCATGTAAACACGCATTATTCCCTTATACTTTTCCTAGAATAGTTTATACATTTCCCAGTTGACTTCTAAATTAATGGTAACTGCCACAAATACGATCAATCCCAAACAAGGAATAATTATTGACTCGACAATTATTTAGGGGGCAGCACTTCCAATTTATACTCAGTTGGGGTCATCCCTTCAATGAGCTTGAATTGCTTAGATAAATGGGCAAGACTACTGTAATTAAGTTCGAATGAAATTTCCGAAAAATTCAACTCATTCTGCAATATCAAGCGTTTTACTCGTTCAATTCGAAGTCGAATGATATAATGCTTCAGAGTTTCATGCATCCCCAAAGAAAAAACATGCGACAAAAAACTATATTCCTTCTTCAGTCTATTACTTAACTGTTTGGTAAAAATTGGGTCGGATTTATTGTCTTCAGAGTTTACCCAAGCATATACTTCCAATTTGATTTGTTCGAGTAACTGAGAATTCACATCAACAATCAGTTCAAATCCTGCTTCGAGTAATTTTTTATTTATTTGGGTGAATTCAACTTCAGAGATCTCGCCCACTACATCAACTTCCCCCAATTTCACATGATTAATAGGAATTTCCAAATCTCGAAAAATTTGTTTTACCCACAATTCGCAGCGTAAACAGACCATATTCTTAATGTGGAGTTTCATAAAACATTGAATTAAGAATGTATTGAAGGTATAATTAACGTCTATTGAGATTTATTTTTTTAGACATTCAAAAGTAAATTTACGAATTTTTAATCATAATTCCTAATAAACCAAACTATTCAATGTAAATCAATACATTATTACAACTAGTTTCATCAACTTTCATTCCTCCTTATGAATCTGGTATTTAAACTACGGTAATGTTCTACAACGTCTAACTACCCGTTGGTTTGCCAGTTTATATATACCTTCGAATCAACTATATCCGATATTCCAATTGCGGAAATTTTACGGTTCTTGAAACATTTTGAGGGTTATGTTCGTTGATAAGGTCATGATTTCATCTTCTGGTAGTCGCGGTTTTTATTTCAAAGAATTTGAACCTAAATCCTTAGAGCCATTCGATGTTTTATTTGATATTTTCAAAGAACTCATTACGCACACTTCGGGCGACTTTGATGAAGCCATTGCTTGGTTAAGAGAACTGGATAAAGAATATCAACTTACGGATGAAAATTACACCATCGATGACTTCATCCAAGATTTGAAAGAACGCGGATACATTCGAGAAGAGTTGAACGATTCCGGGGGATCGGGTTTCGGGATCACCGCCAAAACGGAAAGAGCCATTCGTCAAACGGCATTAGAACAAATCTTTGGAGATCTTCACAAAAGTGGTCCCGGCAACCACAAAACCAAAGCTTCTGGTCAAGGCGAAGACCTCACGGGAGAATATCGCAATTACCAATTCGGTGATGCGCTCGAAAAAATATCCATGACCGAGAGTCTCAGAAACGCTCACGTAAGAAGCGGATCTGGAGAAATTGAACTAACCGAAGATGATCTAGTTGTAGAAGATTCACAATACCAAAGTCAAATGAGTACGGTGCTGATGATTGATATCAGTCACTCCATGATTTTATACGGTGAAGACCGAATCACTCCAGCCAAAAAAGTGGCTATGGCATTGGCAGAATTAATCACCACGCGCTATCCCAAAGACACTCTGGATATTTTGGTTTTTGGAAACGATGCTTGGCGAATATCCATCAAAGATATACCCTATCTCAAGGTTGGGCCTTTTCACACGAACACAGTTGCGGGACTTCAGCTCGCTATGGACATCCTCCGAAGAAAGAAAAATACACACAAACAGATTTTCATGATTACAGATGGTAAGCCCAGTTGTGTTAAAGAACGCGATGGCCGTTACTATATGAATAGCAATGGCTTAGACCCCTACATCACCGAGCAGTGTTATACTCAAGCTGCACAAGCACGAAAATTGCATATCCCCATAACCACTTTTATGATTGCCCAAGACCCTTACCTTCAACGATTTGTAGATAAATTCACCGAAGCCAATCAGGGGAAAGCCTTTTTTACGGGCTTAAAAGGTTTAGGGGAAATGATATTTCAAGATTATGAATCCAACAGAAAAAAACGACTTAAATAATATGATTTCAACATTCGGAGAACTGAAAAAAGCGGGGTATTCTTACCAATCCATCAAAGACGAATTACGCAAAAATTTGATTGCCAACATTCAAAACGGAGTGGATTCGTTTCCCGGTGTGCACGGCTTCGAAAAAACCGTTATTCCTGAATTGGAACGTGCTATTTTATCTAGACATAACATTAACTTATTGGGTCTCCGGGGACAAGCTAAAACCCGACTGGCTCGATTGATGGTCAATTTGTTGGATGAATACATTCCTTGCGTACAAGGTTCTGAAATCAATGATGATCCCTTTCAACCCATATCCCGATACGCCAAAGAATTGATGGCAGAAAAAGGCGATGATACGCCTATTTCTTGGCTGCATCGTTCGGATCGTTTCACAGAAAAACTTGCAACTCCCGATGTTACCGTTGCTGATCTAATTGGCGATGTGGATCCCATAAAGGCGTCCAATTTAAAATTGTCGTATGCGGATGATCGTGTGATTCATTTTGGGATGATACCTCGTTCCAATCGTTGCATATTTGTAATTAACGAGTTGCCTGATTTGCAAGCTCGAATTCAGGTAGCTTTATTCAACATCCTACAAGAAGGCGACATTCAAATTCGTGGTTTCAAACTTCGGTTGGCCTTGGATTTGCAATTTGTATTTACCGCAAACCCAGAAGATTACACCAATCGCGGAAGCATTGTTACTCCTTTAAAAGATCGAATTGGATCACAAATTCTGACTCATTATCCAGAAACCATAGAAATTGCTCGTAAAATTTCTGCGCAAGAATCCCAAATAACCGCGGAGCAATCTCAGCGCGTTTACATTCCCGAATTGGCCAGAGATTTATTGGAACAGATTATTTTCGAAGCCCGAGACAACGAGTACGTAGACGACAAAAGCGGTGTTAGCGCACGTATGAGTATTTCGATGTTAGAGAACCTGGTCAGCACTGCCGAACGTCGTGCTTTGATCAATGGGGAGTCGAATACTTCGGTACGTTTATCGGATTTCATGGGAATTATCCCTGCTATTACAGGGAAGGTGGAATTGGTTTACGAGGGTGAGCAAGAGGGAGCCGCATTTGTAGCGACACAATTAATTGGTGCTGCGGTAAAGTCGCTCATGCCTGCATATTTCCCTCGCATTGAAAAATTAAGCAAGAAGACCGAATCCACACCATACGATGAATTACTGGCGGAGTTAATTGCCGATGGTGGTGTTTTCTTATACGACGACAGCGAACAATCGGAATACGAATCGACATTAAACAAAATCCAATCGCTGGAAGATTTACTCAGGAGCTACCAGCCGGAGGCATCGGGCCACGACAAATTATTCTTGAAGGAATTCGTATTATGGTCGCTTGCTGAACACCAAAAACTCGGCAAAGAACGCATCCAAAACGGCTTCGACTTTGGTGATTTGTTTTGATGCTTGAATTGGAATTTCATCTCTTTTAACGGTCCTATTTTTTTCTGGGGATATAGTGACATGTCACTATATTTTTCAAATTTCTAATCAGTAGATTTGTTTTATTGGGTTTCCACTCGATATGTTTTTGAAATGAGTTAATTTTTTGTAGCTCAGGTGGCGAAGCTATGTTATGAATTGGAGGTAAACTGTTGATTGTGGCTACTCGATATGAATGACTCAACAAGCGAGATTGAAATGGGTGGAATTTCAACGGTAATCTATTAATTCCAATTAAACATCATGAATATGAAATACATAAAATTGTTATTCAGCATTAGTATGAAATCCATCAGCAATATGAAATCCATCAGCAAATTTGTAAACTGGAAGTGCATTAAAATGATTACTTCCAATCAAAAAACAAGTAAGTATCTTTTGATACCAGTACTATTTTTTATTAGTTCCTTTTCTAAAGAATCACCGAAAAGCGCTTGGTACAGCCCGGGTCAAATACATCAATTTTCTGCTATGAATAGCGAAAATCCGACTGAAAAAATCACCATCTCGCTAATTTATGATCAATTCGGCAACGCTTCGATTTCTAAATCTACCACAATCGGATCCATTTTGCAAACCTCTCATATTTTTTCAAATTGGAAATCCATACAGATGGATGAAAATAACAATTTAAATTTTAGTTATTCCATAGATTCTCAGTTCAATTGGTATATCCTTTATTTCAAAACCGATTTAGGGTTACGCGTCTGTTCAGAATTGGGATCGGGTGGTTCTTCTGGTTCTGAGGGTGATGCTAAAATAGTTTGTGATTGTGATGCATCCGCTTCTTCTGAGCCTAATGCAGATTGCGATGTATCAGCAATAACAAGTGGCCAAACTATAAGCGCTCAATGCATTGTTAAAATGGGTTGTATGGCTTGTAAAAAACCCAAATTGGTCAAAGGCAACATTAGCGTATTCGGCACTGGAGGCAATACTGATTTCCTAGTTTTTCAAGCAAAATCAGCAACTGTGAATTAATTAAAAATATTAATTGAAGTGATAATTAAACACCCGAAATCGGAGAAGATTACAATATTACAAATTACTCACAAAGATGTAAAATGTTAAATGTGAATGGGTAAATACCACACAACATAATAACCTATCCAAAATCTGTGGGCTAATTCCCATAAATCAATGTTCCATTCCATACTTTATTATTAATTGACATTTAAAAAACTCAATCAAAACAAAGAAATTAAACCTAAAATCTAACAGTGATTCTGTCTAATTAATACGGGATTGATGTACTATATTTAGTGACTAAAAAGTAATATATAAAAAGATTACTTTGAGATTTAAAAACAACTAGGTCTTATTTGAATAGTATGAATTTTGAATGCAACTACATGTAACTGAAAAAAATAAATAATTTTAATCTGATAAAATAGTTCTACCTAATTTAACCTGTATATTGTTTAATAACAGTTATTAATAACAATAATTTTAATCGTATATTATTTATTTTTAATAATTATTTCCTATTTTCGTTTTAATCATTATTAATATATGAAAAAAATCACTCTCCTGTTAGTGCCGTTATTTTTCATTTCTTGTAAAGATAATAACACTACTCAAACTGAACCCACACAGCCCGGGAATCTTTTGGTTTTGAATGACATAAACAAATCAAACGCAGAAAATGAATTACAGGCCGTTTATACATCCCCCAAAAAAGGGATTAACGGTTATGTTTATGGAGATTTCGATTCAGATGGAAAACCTATAAACATTACCCAAATGAATATCTATAAAAACTTTGGCGACACAGCCATAAGTGTTTTGTTTGACAACAGCTTGCGGGTAAAAACAGCTTTTATTTCCATTTACGGCAACAAATTAAACTCCATTCTCGCTTTTGATTACAGCATTTCGGGAAAAGTAATTGTTAATGTGTATTATTATGATTTTAAAAAGGATAGTTCTAGACTCAAACATCAAATCGTTTTAAACGCTTTTGGAAATGGCACGTATTCTTTAGATAATCACACACCTTACAAGACCGTTCAAGAAAGCAGTTCCGATCAAATAAACAATTTCATCACCCGTCGTAACAGCGATTTTCTAACACAATTCAATTCGGCTGTAAATGGCATTTCGACAACAAAATCAATTATGAAAACTGCATCTACTGCCATAGGCTGTAACTTAGGCGGTTTTCCTGGATGTGCATTTGTTGGAATTATTGAAAGCTTCACTTTAATTAGTCCTCAGAAGGCATTAGTCAGCGAAACAGATAAACTACCAAATAATGCACCACAATGCCCAACTTTAAGTTTCTTGGGGAATGAACAAATTTCACTCCTATTCGATGACATAAGTTTCACTTCAATTAACAAATGCAATTCAAATACAGGCAGCCTTGTGCGAGTTGGCTTTTATGTGTTTGAGAAGGAAAAAATTTTGGATCAGGGAGATTGGGTCATTTTTGAAAAAGTAGGTGGTCAGGGTTGGGTTAGTTTTAGACCCACGAAACTTGGTAATACGATTGTTTTTAATGGGTGCTTGGGCTTTGGACCGAATTCCGTAATACCTGCCATGTACTACATCAAAACTAGCAGTGGTTTAACATCAAATATTGTCAAAGTAAATTATTTCAAACCGCCAGGAGCTAAATAATTGTGTTGTCATAAAATCCCTAAAAAAATTCATTCCAATCCTTTTCAATTATTCTAAATACTATTATTCCAACTCCTAAATAAACAACCATAAATCCATGTTATGTTGCTGTCAATTTCGATATAAAAACTGTATAAACTACTTGCTTATTTTAGGATTCTTATTAGTCACAAATAGAGCAACCGCTTAAGAAGTTTTGACAATCGATAGTGTTTATGAAAATTCTGAGGAACTTAAACTAAGCACAAAAATCATTGAGCTCGATAGTAATTTGAATATCGAAGATTTGAAAATCAAATTTAAGAATTGTGCAGCACTAAAATTCAGGAACCTAAATGAAGTAATCGTTTCAGAAACTAATGACCAAATTGTATTAAACTACATAAACAGGTACAATTGGGATGGTGGACTTGGAATTACTATCAATTCAGGCAATTATTACAAAATGGTAGTGCAATTTAAAAAAGGTAAAATAAGAATAACAACCTTTGATGATGGGAATAATTTTATTGCAGGCTCCTCCAGTACTCCTTCAGTCCCTGCACACTCAAAACACTACAGAGATTACTTTAGATACAGAACTGAAGTGTTTAATAAAGGCTTAAACAAACCAACATATAGATCAATCAAAGGCTATATTGAACTAAACAGAGCGTTCAATAAATCTCTTGAAGAAGACTTAAGAAAACCAACAGAACCAATACTCAAAGATGATTGGTAAAAAAATATCCATCTACAGTTATTAAAAAACTTTAGCTCATCAAAGAAAAATAAATTTATTTGCCGATACAAAACTTACTGAATATATGCCCTAACACCTCTTCGTTGTCGATTTCGCCGGTGATGGCCGACAAAGCGG
>CAZQFZ010000062.1:0-15251 GCA_964592635.1 uncultured Rhizobium sp. | reverse complement strand
CCGAACAGGTATTAATTACATACAAGTCGGCTCCATCGGTAAACTCTTTGCGTTCGAAGCCGTTTTTTGTTAGTTGCTGAGCAATGGTGCTACTTTCAGCAAAATTTAATTTACAACCGAGAGTATATAATGCTACGGATTTAGACATCCCACTGCAAAATTAAAAAATAAATGCTCCTTCAACGGAGAACGTGCTAATTCTTTTTCCAGTTCCTGTTGCTGGCGCCACTCCTTTTATGTAGAAGTTCTCGTTCAAATCAGATACCCCCATATTCACGCCAAAAGAATAGCCATATCCTTCCATTTTTTTCTGAAATCCTATATGAACTAGGACTTCCAAGGGTTTCAAGGGCAAATTATCCCAAGTACCTACGTGGCTGTTGTTGGGGTCCACAAAATGATAATACGGAATTTTATCTGGACCAACGTACATCACTGATCTTAAAATATAACTGGGAGTTACACCCAAAACTAAAAAGGGAGCTTCTCGTCGTTCGGATGGTTTTAATGAAATTAAAATCGACAAGGGCATATCTAAAGTAACCAAACTGATCTTGGAATATGCCTGATTTTTAGCAGTATCTAATTTCGAGGGGTTTGTAAAATTACCACCGCGAAATCGCACATCCAAACCTGCTTGATAATGAATTCGTCCTTTCTTTAAATCGTCGTGAATATACACTCCTGCTAAGTACCCAATAGAAGGTACAGCATTTTGTAATTCTCCGCCATAAAAAGAGTACGCACCCAATCCCATGCGTAGTCCCAGATTCAAATCATCTTCTTGATTTGAAGTTTGGGCGTTTAATGGGAAGTTAAACATCCCCAAAAAGGAAATTAAAAAGGCAACGCGTGATTTCATTTTGCAGTTCATTAAAGATTAGCTATATCATTACCCTTCAACGCTTTAGCAATGGCAATATCCATTACTCTTTCCGCAAAAGGTTTTGTAAATTCGTTCAAACTTTCAACCGCCGCAGAAATTTCATGGCGGTTGCCGGTATTTATTAGACCCCTGATCGACTCAATTCGTTGTTTTGTACCTTCAATTTCTGCTTCAACTAGCAGCGCTTGATTTTTTTCTAAAAATCGTAGAGCTGTGTAAATCATTTGCTCTGCTTCATTTTGGGCTTCAATATTCAAACGCAAATCGATGTCGGTTTGAGCGTGTGTGAGTCCCGAGATCAGCATATCTTCTACTTGTTGATCTGTTAAACCATAACTTGGTTGAATTTCAACATCTTGCTCCACTCCACTTCTCAATTCCCTAGCCTTGACTTTTAACATTCCATCGGCATTTAATGCAAATTGAATTTCAATTTTGGGCAACCCTGCAGGCATGGCGGGTATGTTCTTCAAGGTAAACTCTCCCAACTTACGATTTTCCGAAACCAACTCTCGCTCACCTTGAAACACAGCAATCTTCATATTGACTTGACCATCTACAGAGGTGGTATATTCACGTCCAACACGGGAAGGAATTTTTGAGTTTCGGGGGATGAGAACATCCATTAATCCTCCTGCTGTTTCGATACCCAAAGACAATGGGGTTACGTCCAACAATAATATGTCTTTTCGATTTCCAGCAAGAATATCTGCTTCAATCGCTGCTCCCAGGGCCACCACTTCATCGGGGTTCAATTGATTGTTTATATGAATACCCTTGAACATTTCAGAAAGCATTTTGTAAATCTCCGGATAACGAGTTGAACCTCCTACCAATATTACTTCGTCCAGCTCAACTGCGGAAATCTGTGAATCCACTAGTGCTTGTTGAACAGATTTCATGGTTTTATCTAGTATGGGCTTTGCCAATGCTTTCAGTTGCTCGTAATTCAGTTGAAATGTAAATGATTCACCACCGCACTCCCAGTGAGCTTCAACAGTTTCAAACATATCTTTCGACAGCTGAATTTTTGCATTTTCCGCAAATAATCTCAATGTTTGTTTTTGAAGATTATCCAGTTGTTTAAATTGAATAGGCGTTCGAGAAAGCCAGAATTCTGCAATACTTCGATCGATGTCGTCGCCGCCGAGATACGTATCGCCATGAGTAGCCAATACTTCGAAAACACCGTCCTCCAAGGTTAAAACGGAAACATCAAAGGTTCCACCGCCCAAATCGTACACTAGTATTTTCCCGTTTTTCTTTTCTTGCATTCCGTATGCGAGACTAGCAGCAGTAGGTTCATTGATAATACGCAATACATCTAAACCCGCTAATTTACCAGCATCTCGTGTAGCTTGCCTTTGGGATTCATTGAAATAAGCAGGTACCGTAATCACGGCTTGTGTTATTTCTGTATTGAACTTTCGCTCAGCACCTTGTTTCAATTCGCGTAAAATTAAAGCCGATAATTCTATGGGATTATAAAATCGATCATCAATTCGAACTTTAACCAAATTATCACTGTTGTCATCAATGATTTGATAGCTAATCAAATCTTGATGCTCGAGTACGTCATTGTAGCTCTTACCCAACAATCGTTTAACACTGAATATAGTTCTTTCTGGCGACTCAATGAGTTTTGCCTTGGCCAAATTGCCAATTATCGGCTGGGCGTGTTCATCGAAATACACCACCGATGGTACCAAAAAGCCATCATTCACAGAAATAATCTCAGAATTTAATTGATTTTCAGGAACATACGCAACCAATGAATTGGTAGTACCCAAATCAATTCCCAAGATAATCTTTTTTTTCTCGATAGAACCTGTGGCTATATTGATGCTTATTTTTGACATATTTTCTTTGTGTATTCCGAAGCGTTATATTTCGTTGAATTCCTTTATTGGGCTCATACTTTCATGTGCCAAAGTAGCGTAACCCAAATTCTTTTTTAGAAAATGAAGTTTCTGCTAAGATTCTTTTTGTGCTTTGAACTTTCGACTTGTCTGAACCTTTGCATTTCCATTTTTATTTTGTGGCGCAAATGACTTCAAATATGAGTCAAAATTTCTCGACTAAAACACAAAGGTACAACCCCGTTTTTAATAAATTCAGTCAACACCCACATAATTCGATTTTTGTTACAATTTTTTCGACATTTTATGACCTAAGTCATTGTTTAAGTGGCTTTATTTACGGGGTTCTTCAAGCATGACAAAACATTGACATTTGATGACACGAAGTTTACATTTTGGGTCGCTTTAATGCTGTTGGTTGGGGTAATTTTGCAATACCAATTTTTTATAACCCACACACATGAAAAAAATAGTATTTGCAGCTGTCAGCACATTCATGATGATAGCAAGTAGCGTAAACGCCCAAACTGTTATCACCGACACAGTTTCTATGGGTCCAGGTTACTCTAATTTTGCCTTCTACAATGTTTCTACCGGTGTGAAGAACACCGTTCCCATTAATTCATGGCACATGTCGCATACTTCTAATACCCGCGACAATGCTTTGAAGTTCAACCACACCAGTGATGCGTTTGTTTATTTGTATCCAAAAGGCGATAATAGATTTTTCGAAACTTTCGATACATCAGGTTGGCAAAAATGGGTAAAACCATACAACGATTTAGTGAAACACGACGAAGGCGCTTTGAACAAGCAAAAAAGCACCAACATGTGGGATTTTTCTTGGGGTGTGTACGATGCGGCTACCCACAAAGTAGTAGGCGACTCCATGTATTTGATTACTTTAGGCAAAGGACAAAATATGCGTTTCTTCAAGTTTATGCCTGTTTCTCAAGAATCCAATGGTGATTTCATCTTTACCATCGCAGAGTTAAACGGATCGAATGCTGTAACTGACACTTTAAAACAAAATCTTGCCAACGGTGCAACCTACAAGTATTTTAACTTCACAACCATGAAGCAAGTAAATGTTGAACCCCCAACATCTGAAAATTGGCATTTGAACTTCACTCGTTACTACGTTCCAACTTTGAATCAAGGTGTTTATATACCTTACATCACCGCTGGTGTTGAATCCAAAAGAGGTATCAGAATTGCCAAATTCAAAGGTTTGGCTTGGAGCGATTTGCAAAGTAATCGCGTGCAAATTATTGATGATGCCAACAATGATACCACCGGCGGAAAAGGATTCAGAAATGAGCTAACTCGTGTAGGTCATGATTGGAAATCTTTCAACGGTCAAGCATTTGTAGTTGCTGATAGCATGAACTATATCGTGGAAGTTCCTACAACCACAGGCAAAGAATTTTGGGGACTGCGTTTCACTGGATTCGGTGGAAGTTCTAACGGAAATGTTATTCTTCAACGCGTTTTGTTGACTTCTCTTTCATCGGCAGAAGCATTAACCAAATCATTCATCATTTTCCCAGTTCCTGCAAACGATCAATTGTTTGTAAAGTCAATCAACAATGAGCCAATCTCAAGCTTAACCGTTTACGGTTTAGATGGTCGTATTTTGATTTCTGGGGATGTTAATTCGAATGAAGAAGTAACTGCATTTAACATTTCAAATTTGAAGGCAGGACAATACATCGTTGAAGTGAAAACTAACAGCGGAGTACAATCTCAAGTGATCAATAAACTATAATTTCGATTGCACAGAGAAATGGAACGGTGTGAATTTCAAAATCTTTTAAAAACAACCATAATTTCTGTTGTTTGTGGTTTGTTTCTGCCTGTTTTATCGCAGAACAATTCCAACAGATTAGTCATTGTGAAAGATTTAGAAAATCAACCCGTTCCTGCTCTTGCTTTTCAAATTACCGAAATCAATCCCAATTTTTCGGTTCGACCTGAAACGTCTAAACTTAAGGAAACCGATGAAAATGGGGAGTTCTTGATACCTAACGACAGAGATTACAAAATTGCATTAATCGGCAACGAAGGCAAAATAATTCAACCATCAACTCAATTATTAAAGAGTGGTAACACCACCCTTCATATAACAGTTGACGTTAACATCAAACGCATCAATCCCGTCACTATTACCGGTTCTGTTCAACCGAGATTGGCATCGGAAAACCCCTATTCGGTGCAAACCATTTCTTCTAAATCCATTCAATTGATGGCTGCACAGAATTTAAATGATGTCCTCCAAAATCAATCAAACATTCAACTTTCCAACGATCCTAGCTTAGGTACTAGTATCAAGTTACAAGGTTTAGGAGGTCAAAACGTAAAGATTTTGATTAACGGCGTGCCCATGATAGGTCGTTTAAACGGGAATATCGACATTTCTCAAATACCCACTTCAAACATAGAACGAATTGAAATTATTGAAGGCCCCATGAGTGTAGTTTATGGTACGGATGCTATAGGCGGTGTTATCAATATAATCACGAAGAAACCCTTGCGCTCGAAAAATACCTATACATTGCAGGGATACACCGATGCAGCCAATAATTACAATTTAGATGGTCAGGCCTTAGGAAGTTTTAAACTTTATAAATCCATTTCGAGCGGCTGGAGTTTGGGAGGTGGTCGTCAGTTTTTTGGGGGGATGGATTTTGATGATAAAACTAGATCCATGGAATGGAAGCCCAAAACCAGAATTTATGGCAATTCCGGATTAACATTCAATAGTCTTAAGTGGAAAAATTCTTTGAATTTCAGTGCTTTTCACGAAAAACTGACCGATAGAAGTAATGCAGAGTTCAACCTAATCAGTGTAATCGGTTACAACAATTATTTTAATACCACTCGAGCGGATTTGGTTGCCGTTACAGAATACAAATTAAACGAGCGAAATCATTTTCGTTTTCAAAACTCGTTGAATGGCTATTATCGAACCAAAACCAACGTTCGAAGAAATTTGGTTACAGGATCAGAAATAATTACTCGTCCCGACGACCAAGACACTACTTTAAATACACAAATCAATCTACGCGGTTTATGGTCTCACAAATCCAAATTCAATAATACAGAGTGGCTGTGGGGATATGAAGTACAAAGTGAACAATTAGAAACCAAACGCGTTTTAACGGGCAAACCCATTACAGATGCCGCTATTTTTGGAAGTGCTGAGTTTAAATATTACTCCAAACTGAATATTAAGCCTTCTTTGAGAATGGCCTACAACAATACTTTTGGCACGAATCCTTTGCCGAATTACCTTGCACCAGGATTTAAACTTGCTCCATTAATCCCCTCCTTGCAAATCAAATACGACGTAAGCAAACATCTCACATTGAGAACAAGTTACGCTCAAGGATTCAGAGCGCCAAACGCGAAAGAGTTGTATTTCTTATTTGTTGACATCAATCATAATGTACAAGGTAATCCAGACTTACAATCTGAAAAATCGCGTAACTACATTGTTTCTTTAGATTACCGTCACAACATTTCTAAAGAAATTGGTGCTACATTTAAGCTTAGTGCTTTTTACAATCACATCGACAATCAAATCCAATTGGCCCTCCAAGATCCAAGAACGAATTTGTACCGCTATATTAACATTGGTTGGATGAATTCGCGTGGAATTACCGCCCAAACAGATTTATTCTTGTACAATTTGGACATACAAATCAGCGGTTCTTTGATGGATAATGAATCCCGATTTGATTTTATGTCGGGTATTTCCTCTTGGCAATTGGGACAAGCTACTTTAAACCTTCGTTACGAATTTCCTAAGAAGCATTTTTCATTTCAACTATTTAGTCGATTTACCGGTCCTAGCATTGGATACACCAACACGGGTAGTTTGTTCGAAAATTCGAGTTATTATTTAAGTGATTTAACTTTTACCAAAAAGATTTGGAAAAATCGAATATTATTACAAACAGGATGTAAGAATCTTTTCGATGTTCGTCAAATCAACACCACGTTGGCATCTGCTGGGGTTCATGGTAATGGAAATTCAGGAATAAATATTGGCACCGGTAGAAACATATTTGCACAGTGTATAATAAATTTGTAATGCAATCATTCATACAATACATTTCATCTATAAAACCTAGCATGCGCACTCAAAACCGATTGAAATTCATTTCTCCGATACTTCAATTGATTGTGTTGGCATCGCTATTATTGCAGTTGTGGGGTTGCGAAAAAGAAGAACCTTTGTACCCACAACCCAAAGTAGCGGCAGGATTACAAACTGCTACCTTTGAAATGGGCGAAACCTATTCAAACCAGCTTTGGTTTGATTTCGAATCCCAAAAAACCAATACCAACCAATTTGGTAAATGGGATATTGGGTTTTCGTGTTTTGGCGAACCACATATTATAGTGTGTGGCGGAAAAAACACATTCCTTTCAGTTGCAAAAGTGATTGATGTTGAGTTCAATCATGTAGATGCTTCATTGATACAAAAATTGGAATGGAATTTCGACAATCCCAATGGGCATTTGGATTCTCTTGCATTTTCTGGTTGCTTCAATAAACAATCCAATGGTTACACTGGCAATTCCCACGAAACCTATGTAATTGACCTTGGCGTTGATACCATTCCTACCAAACGATACGTAAAAATGCAATTACTTAGCGTGCGCGGCGGAGTGTACGAATTTATATGGTCCTATCTGTTGGATCCTCAATTTTTATACTTAACCAAAGTTTACACCAAGCCAGATAGAAACTACGCATACTTTAATTTTTCTACCATGCAGTTGGTAGAAAATGAACCCGTTGCACTCGATGAATGGGATATCGTATTTACTACTTACAAAGAAATTATTCCCGATGATAACGGTGTTTTGTATCCCTACATTATCAGAGGTGCGCTCATCAATCCTTACAAAATTTCTGTTGCACAAATTGACAACGGTATTTCCTTCGATCAATTTAATATGCAGAATGCCCTTGCTATTCAATACAATAAAAACCTAAATGAAATAGGTTATGATTGGAAAGAATATTCCCAATCTGCAAATAAATATACCATCGTACCCAATCGATTCTATGTTATAAAAACCATCAACGGCAATTATTTTAAAATGCGGTTTGTAGATTTTTATGACGATCAAGGACGAAAAGGGTATCCCAAAATAGCTTGGGAAATTTTAAAATAACACCAATAATTAAATGAAAAAATCTACAACCCTCCTTATTGTTTCCATTGGTTTAATCTTTACCAACAAAATCTCTGCGCAAAATTCTCCAACATCATCCAATCATGACCACGGGCATGGTCATTCCCACGGTGTACCTGCTGCTGCACAACAAAATCCACACGATCCGAAAAATCCTGGACGTCCACAAGAGGCTGCACATCAACCTGAAAAGCATCTGAAAAACTTAAAACAATTAACTTTTGGTGGCGATAATGCTGAAGCCTATTTCAGTTTTGATAACCAAAAAATTGTATTCCAAAGCAACAATAAAAAATGGGGAGTTCAGTGCGATCAAATATTCACCACTCCTTTAGCTCAAATGGGCTCTCCTGAATTCCAACCACCGATGGTTTCCACAGGCTTGGGTAGAACCACTTGTTCGTATTTTATGCCCGGCGATTCAACCATTGTGTATGCAAGTACTCATTTAGGTGGAAAAGAATGTCCCCCAACTCCCGAAACCAAAGGCGCTTATTTGTGGCCTATTTATGCAGATTTCGACATTTTTGTGAGTGATTTGAACGGTAATATCGTTAAACAACTGACGAATTCTCCGGGTTATGATGCGGAAGCAACTGTATCCCCCGATGGAAAATCTATTGTATTCACTAGCACCCGTAGCGGTGATTTAGAATTATGGATTATGGATATTGACGGCAGTAATCCAAGACAGATTACAAACGGATTAGGGTATGATGGTGGCGCATTTTTCTCGCCTGATAGTAAGAAGTTAGTATTTAGAGCTTCTCGTCCCAAAACAGAAGAAGAAATCAAAATTTACAAAGATTACTTGTCAAAAAATTTGGTTGCACCTACCAATATGGAAATTTACACGGTGAACGTAGATGGAACGAACCTAAAACAAATTACCAAATTAGGTAAAGCGAATTGGGCTCCGTTCTTCCATCCCAAAGGCAAGAAAATCATATTTTCATCGAATCATCATTCAGAAAGGGGATATGATTTCCAGTTATTCATGATTGGCACCAATGGTAAAAAATTAGAGCGCATTACCAATAATAGTATATTCAACGCTTTCCCTATGTTTTCACCTGATGGGAAAAAACTCATTTTTTCATCCAACAGAAACAACGGCGGTAATCGCGATACCAATTTGTTTATAGCCGATTGGGTGGATTGATTATATATGCTAACACGTTAATAGCAAAAAATGGACATAAAAACCCGGGGTGTTGTACTGAAACGGATTCCCTACACCGATCATTCGATGGTGGTACAAATCTTCACACAACATGCCGGATTGGTTCCTTTTTTGGTTCGGGGATTGCAAAAAAACAAAGCTAAAAATGCCTATTATCAACTAGGTCAGTTTGTTGAAATTGTTTTCAAACCCAAAGATGGTGGTGGTTTATGTCACATCAAAGAGATTTCCATTCCACCCGAGTTCATTTTTATACCGAACTCAAGCGTACAACAGATTTATATACAACAAATCCGTTTCTTTTACATAGAACTGTTGAGTTTGTGCATTAACAATGAAGCTGCACACGATGAGGATTTATATATCGTAATCCAAATTTCGTTTCAGAAACTTCAAAATTCTGCACAAATCGCAAATCTTCCCATGGAATTTATACGTGATTTGTGCCAAGTTCTCGGTTATGCCCTTCCAAACGAATTGTTAGACATCCCCCGAGAAAAAATCCATCGCGATGAACGTCGTTATCGACTCAATCGCATGATAGACCATTTAAAATCGTTGGCTTTTCCTGAAAAATCACTAAAATCGTTGTATATAATCGACGAGTTGAACGACAATTAAACCCTGGCAGCTACCGGCGTTTGTTGCCAACGGAGTAATTACTAAGCTTTCCAGAACTACTGATTTATTAAATCTCGGCAGCCACCATTTCATCGGCGTTATTCAGCATAGAAACCGCCAAATCCACCATTTCTGCTGAACCAATAAATAATGGAACACGTTGGTGTAAATCCTCTGGCAATACTTCTAAAACGCGCATTTTACCTGTGCTGGATTTTCCTCCTGCTTGTTCAACAATGAACGACATTGGATTGCACTCGTACATCAAACGCAATTTACCGTTTGGTGTTTTTTCTGTTGGAGGATAGATAAAAATCCCTCCCTTTAACAAATTACGATGAAAATCGGCAATCAAACTTCCAATATAGCGTGCACCATAGGGCCGATTTGTTTCCTTATCTTTGGCTTTGCAATATTGCACATATTCTTGTACACCTTCGGGGAAATCTTCAAAATTCCCCTCGTTAATAGAGAAAATTTTACCTTGCTGTGGGATTTGAATATTGGAATGTGATAGGCAAAATTCCTGTATGCTATCGTCTAAAGTAAAACCATTAACACCCAAACCAGTGGTATAAACTAACATGGTTGAACTACCATAAATAAAATAACCTGCAGCTACTTGATGTTTCCCTTTTTGCATACAATCTGCAATAGTTGCCACTTTATTTGCCGCATTGCGTCGATAAATACTGAATATTGTACCGATACTAGCATTAACATCAATGTTGCTTGAACCATCCAATGGATCAATAGCCACGATGTATTTTTCTTCTTCTGCTCCTTCAACAAATACTGGTTCATCATTTTCCTCGGAAATGATGATGCTCACCTCACCGCACTTGGATAAAGCCGCGATGAATATATCATTAGCAATTACATCCAACTTCTTTTGCTCTTCACCGTGGGTGTTTGTTGCACCGTGATTTCCCAAAATATCCACCAAACCTGCCTTACGAACATCGCGATTTACAATTTTTGCAGCCAACTCCATGGATCTAAAGATTCTGGACAATGAGCCACCAGCATCTTTGTATAGCGCTTGTTGATCTACAATAAATTGTTCGAGGGTGATAATTTGTGAATACGGCATAGGGTTTTTAGGGATTTAAGTATTTATTTTGCAAATCAACTAAAATTTGATGGATTTATTGTAATTTCCGACCAATAAACCATCAATTTGATATAAAAATTTTGTTTTGTAACCATGAAAATTTTCAAATTTGGTGGCGCATCGGTTAAAGATGCAGCAGGGGTAAAGAATATTGCACATATTATTTCTCATTTCGGAGAAGGCGAGGTACTTGTTGTTATCAGTGCTATGGGAAAAACCACCAACGCGTTGGAAAAGGTAGTAGATGCTTGTTTTCATGGAAAAAAAGAACTTAAAGTTTACCTCGAAGAAATTCGTAGTTATCACAAAAACATCACCCAAGAATTGTTTCCTCAAAACGGAGAAATCTGGTTGAATGAAGTAGAAAATTTATTTTTGGAATTGGAGTGCTTGGTCGACAATGAAAACTTGCAAGAAGATTATGATTTTCTGTACGATCAAATAGTTACCTACGGCGAATTGATTTCCACCCGAATCGTTAGTGCTTATTTACTGAGCCAGAACACCCGAAATCAGTGGTTGGACGCTCGAAATTTCATTTTAACCGATTCTCGATACCGCGATGCCAACGTGCAATGGGAAGAAACCAACCGGGTGGTTCAAAATCGATTAAAACCACTTGCCTCTCGAAACCTGATTATTACTCAAGGGTTTATGGGGAAAGGTCTTAAAGGAGAAACCACCACTTTAGGAAGAGAAGGATCCGATTATACTGCTGCCATATTTGGAAAGTTGCTGCAAGCTGAAAGTGTCACTATTTGGAAAGATGTAGCCGGTGTGATGAATGCCGATCCTAAAAAATTCCATGATAGCCAACTCATTTCAGAATTAACCTACAACGACGCCATCGAATTAGCATATTATGGGGCATCTGTAATTCACCCCAAAACCATTCAACCACTCAAACATGCAGGCATTCCATTGTATGTTAAATCATTCATCCATCCCAATGAAAATGGCACCAAGGTATCGGAGAATGGTACACCCATTCAAATACCTTGTCGAATACTAAAGCAAAATCAAATACTTCTGGAAATCTCCACACGCGATTTCAACTTTATCGCAGAAGATAGTTTACAACGTATTTTTGCCGCACTTTCTAATCACAAAGTCCGAGTGAATATAATGCAAAATTCTGCCATTCACTTCCGTTGCGTTTTTGATAACAAAGAAAATAAATTTGTACCATTAATGGCCGAATTGGATTCTTTAGGATTCAATGCTAAAGCCACAGAAAATCTACAATTATTAAGTATCTACCAACCCGAAAACACCACCACTTTGGGCGTGGAAGGTCAGATAATTCTAGAACAAAATAGCGGTACCGCCAAACACTACCTACTTCAACTTTAACTTTTGACCTGCTTTTATTGCATTGTTAGTCAATGAATTGATTCTTTTCAATTCATCTACTTCTAGGTTGTACATGCGACTGATTGCGAACAACGTCTCACCAGGTTTTACAAAATGAAATGCTGGAATCGACGGTGCTTTTTTCAATTCCGTATTGGATTCAGCTACACTTCGCACGGCAATAGACGCTTTTAAACCCGGAGCTAGAATCAATAATTGTCCTGGTTGTACCTGTGCATATTCCAAATCATTCCAACGAACTAAATTCAACACAGACGTTTTATACAACGCCGCAATACTTTCAATGGTTTCCCCTGATTGAACTTCGTGGGTATTTTCATCTAATTGGGGCTTGGTTTTGGAGGGTTGCAATACGGCGGTTGCCGTTGACATGGGCACCGCACCCGTAACCACTTTGGGTGGCACAGGTCGTTTGTCTTTCAAGTAAATTTCCTCACCAATTTGCGGTTCCTGACCGGGTTCAAGCCGGTTTAATTTCTGCAATGATTTCAACTTTACGGCATACAATTGCGAAACATCGTGCATAGACTCCCCTCTCTTGATGATGTGCACTTGCTCTGGCGCTGTTTTTCTTTTGGGACGCAAATATAGGATTTCGCCTGGATTGATTACATGCTCCTTATCCAAGTCATTGAATTTTACCACCTGCCATTCTGCCAATTGATTTTCTTTAGCAATCGATTGAACACTAGCACCCTGGGAGGCCGCAACCGCAGGCAAACCATTGACTTCTAATCTCCGCGAATTGCCTTCTTGAAAGAAATCGGATCCCAATATCACCATGCTGTCGTACAGCGACAATCGGTATTTTACAATCAACTTGGATAAAATACTTCCGTAGGCAGGATTGGTAGCGTAGCCAGCTTCACGCAAGCCATTGGCCCAACCCACATAATCCGTTGGATCTAATTCAAATAGAGATGCGTATCGAGCACTTTCCTTTAAAAATAACGAGTGATCCCTATAACTCTGACGAGCGTTTTCATATCCCCGAAAACATTCATCTTTGGCATCATCATCGGCCAAACAAAATGCACCATTCCAATTTTTTCGACACTTTATTCCGAAGTGGTTATTGCATTCTTTTGAAAGTTTGGAATTCCCAGATGCGCTCTCCAAAATACCTTGTCCCAACGTAATACTCGCGGGAACTCCATAAGCCCGCATCTCATCCATAGCAATTTCCTTAAATGAATCGATGTATTGCTTGGTATTCATTGCTTTAGATGTCTGAGAAAATGCATCCCCCGAAAACAAAACACACAAAAACAAGATGAGCGTGTAAAATCTTAACTTCATGAATGTGATATAAGTTCCAAACCTAACTGATTCATCAATATATTTATCGAAATTGTTTTTCACACATAGGGAATAACCCGTAATTTTGTATTTTATGAATTTACGCGTTTTCATTCCAATTCTATTATCGCTATTTGCGTGGATTTCAAATACAGCGCAAGCTGCTGGATTCCCAAAACCCAAGTTTACAACCAGTTACAGTAAAACCTCTGGTATCAAAACAGGTGATATCATCGAATTAGTGGTAAAATTGGAAATCGCACCCGGCTACCATGTGTACTCTGAGAAAAGCGATTGTCCTGAATACGATGGCCCTATTCGTGCTACTTTCGACTTTACTCCGAGCACTGAATATGTCTTAGTTGGCAAGGTTTATGGTATCGGCGATCACATGGTGAAGGAAACCGAAATATGGAACTGTTCTACCGGAGAGTTCGAGAAAAAAGGTGAATTTCGTCAAAAAATCAAAGTTCTAAAAAATATTTCAGCCATTAAAGTCATTTTCAATGGACAAATTTGCAACGAATCCGGCTGCGAAAACATCAAGGATCAGCCCCTTCAATTCCCGGCTTTAACTGTTTCGGGGGAAACCATTGCCGCTCCTGTAGTTGCCGAACCTGTTTCCACTCCAACTGAAACTCCAGAAAATTCAGATTCTGTAAAATCACCTCAGAGTGCTGTAAACCCTTCCATGATCGGTGATTACACACCCGAATACAAACGCGAAGGCGGAATTAAGGAAATCAAACAATTTCAGGGACAAAAAGCCGAAGAAAAAGAAGAGGGCATGATGACCTTATTCATTTTGGCATTTCTAAGTGGCTTAACTGCCTTGTTAACACCTTGTGTTTTCCCTATGATTCCCATGACTGTTTCGTTTTTCATCCGAAACAAATCGCGTTCAGCCGCTTTAAGAGATTCTTTTACATTTGCAATTTCATTAATCGGTTTATACACCATTTTGGGAACTATCGTTGCCTTTGCGTTTGGGGCAAACGCAGCGAACTGGCTGAGTACCCATTGGATTCCGAATATTTTCTTTACCGTAATATTTGTGGTTTTTGCAGCGAGTTTCTTCGGAGCTTTTGAAATTACTTTGCCATCCTGGCTGGTAAATAAAGTTGATAAACAAGCCGATAAAGGGGGAATGACAGGCGCCATTTTCATGGCCATGACCATTGCTTTGGTTTCATTCAGCTGCACAGGTCCGATCGTAGGAACCGTATTGGTAGAAGCTGTACACGGCGGCGCCATGCGTCCTGTAATTGGAATGTTTGGTTTCTCATTGGCATTTGCACTTCCATTCGGCTTATTAGCATTATTCCCCGGCTGGTTAAACAGCATGCCCAAAAGTGGCGGATGGCTAAACAGTGTTAAAATCGTTTTGGGATTTGTGGAATTGGCCTTTGCATTGAAATTCTTAAGCATTCCCGATCAAACCTACCATTGGGGTATATTAGATCGTGAAGTTTATTTAGCTATTTGGATCGTTTTATTTTCTCTTTTGGGGATGTATTTATTGGGAAAAATCCAATTCGACCACGATACTCCTAATCCTAAAATTGGAATATTGCGTTTGGGATCTGTAATTGCCGTTTTTGCTTTTGTGGTTTACATGATTCCCGGTATGTTTGGAGCTCCTTTGAAAGCACTTGCTGGTTATTTACCTCCAATGAGTACTCAAGATTTTCGTTTGGATCGCTC